>JBEKXR010000296.1:0-5466 GCA_049511935.1 Spirochaetia bacterium
GCCCGCGTCCGCCCGGGGCCGGCCCGGCGGCTGGAAGCTCGTGTTTGTCGATTTCGGCATGACCGGCACACTTTCCGCGGAGGCCTTCAGCGGGCTGCGCGAAGTGCTCCTCGCCGTGGGCACCCGGGATGCCTCGCGCCTCGTGCGCGCCTTCCAGAGGCTGCAGGTGCTCCTCCCGGGAGCGGACCTGGACCTCCTCGAGCGCGCGTGCAAGAGGGTCTTCGACACCCTCTGGGGGAAATCCACCCGTGAAATGATGCGCATGAGCACGGCCGAGTTCAGCGCTTTCGCGGAGGAGTTCGGCGATCTGCTGTACGAGATGCCCTTCCAGATCCCCGAGAACCTGATCCTCCTGGGAAGGTGCGTGAGCATCCTCTCCGGCATGGCGACCGGCCTGAACCCGGATTTCAGTGTGTGGCAGGGTCTTGCGCCCCATGTGCAGAAGCTCGTGGAAAAGGACGGAGGCACCGGCTGGCGCCTCGTGATGAAAGAGCTGGGGGACGCTTCCCGGCTGCTTTTCGGTCTGCCGAAGCGGGCGGAGGATCTCGTCTCGCGGATCGAACAGGGCCGGATTGACGTACGCATGCCGGAGATGAAACAGCACGTGTCCCGGCTCGAGCACAGCATGCGGAAGCTCGCCGGCTCCATCATTTTCGCCGCGGGCCTCGTGGCGGGCACGGACCTCTATCTCGGCGGGCACCTCGAGATCGCCGCGGCCCTCGGCGCGGCAGAGCTCATCCTGCTGGGCTGGATTCTCTTCGGACGGTAGCTCGTGCGCGGAGCCCCGGGCGGGGCGCCGGACGTCATTCGGGCTTCTTCTCCATCCGCTCGATGGCGGCGTCCAGCAGGCTCCGCATGGCGAGGAGCATCTCCTTCCGGGCGGCCCTGCGGTGCTCGATGAACCCGTGCGGAATGAGCTCCTCGAAGCTCTTCTTAATGGACGCGCGCGCCGCCTTCGCATGCTCCCGCGCCTCCTGCATCCGAGGACTTACGTCCGCGGCGTGGTGTGTCTTTTCAGGCATGACGCACCTCCTTCATGAATGGTAGGCGCTCCACCCGGGGGAGTCAAGGACGGAAGCGGCGGATGCGCAGCGCCCGAGCGATAACAGATTATTATTTCCCCTTCATCCGGGCTCTATTGCTGCTGCCGCCGGGTCAGTGTACATTCGGCTTCAATGAAAGGTATTGTGCTGATCGCTCTAGCCGGACTGCTGCCCGTTCTGTCGGGCATGGCGCAGACGTCGGCGCCCGCCGTGACCCTCGAGCAGAGCATCGCTGCGGCGCTTGCCAATGGTGATGACAACAAGCTGCTGCAGGCGAATCTCGACCTGGGGAAGGCCCAGCACGCGGAAAATGTCTCGAAAAACTCGTGGGCACTCGGCGGATCCGCCGCGGGCGGGTACAACCTGCCGGGCGGAAACTCGGCTCTGCTCGTGGCCAAAGAGTCCACGCTTACCAATTACTCCACCTCGGCCCAGGGTACCCTGCTCGGTATCGGCGTGAATGGCCCGCTCACCGCCGCCACGGTCAGCGTGTCCCCGTGGGTTCCTCCGGTTCAGCCCCTCGGTACGGTCCCCTCCGGGGACACGGACAGCATCGTCGCTCTGAACGTGACCCAGACGGTCTGGAATGGCTACCCAGGCGGACCGGCGCAGGCGGTTGTCGACAAGAGCCTCCTCTCCCTTCAGGGCAAACAGCTTGCGACCGACTCGGGAAGATTGACCATCGTGTTCAGAGTCAAGCAGGCCTACTACACCATGCTCGCCGCGCAGCAGGATGCCGTCGTGACCCGGCAGATCCTGGACAAGCAGAACGCCCTTCTGGCACAGATCACCACCGTCTACAACCTGAAGCAGGCGAGCGATGTCGATCTCAAGACCGCCCAGATCAACGCCCGAAGCGCGCAGGTCGACGTGGAGAACGCGGATCATTCGCTTCGCATCGCACGGATACAGCTCGCGATCCTCATGGGAAGGTCGACCGAGGATGAGTTCAGCGTCGAGCAGCAGGACTCTCTGCCGCTTCCGGCCGCGAGCCTCCCGGAGGCGATTTCTCTCGCCTTGAGCCATCGGACCGATTTCCAGCAGCTGGAGCTGAGCAGGAAATCCAACTCGGTGGATCTCGCGCTCGCGAAAGGCCAGGGCACCCCCACCGTGAGCCTGACCGGCGGCGTGGCCGAGATCTTCGATTGGACCGCAACCTCCGCCTGGCTCGTCAACGCCGGAGTCAAGGTGGCGATGCCGATTCTGGATGCGGGGGCGGTGAAGTATCTCGTCGATGCCGCGCTCAAGCAGGACGAGATCTACGCGCTGCAGGAGCGTCAGCTTCAAAAAAGCATCGCCGCGACGATTCAGAACGACTGGGAAGCCGTTCAGATCCAGAACGAGCGCGTCGAGGTCGCGCGGCTGACGGCGGAGAATGACGATCTGCTCGTCGAGGTGTACAGGATACAAAACCAGAACGGGACAGCCTCGACGCAGGATCTCCTCACCGCTTCGGTGAACGCCGCAAGCGCTCACACCGCCTATGTCCAGGCGCAAAGCAACGCCCAGCTCGCCGTCCTGCAGCTGTTGAGCGACATGGGCTACTAGGAGACTCGAATGAAGGGACAATGGATGAGGAAGTGCACGGGCATCGCGGCGGTCATTCTCCCGCTCGCCGTTCTCGTCGGATGCGGCGGCGGGGGCGACCCTGCCTCGCGCCAGCCTGCCGGCAACACGCAGACTGCGCGGGCGGCGGGTCAGCAGAAGCCGGGAGTCCGCGTTGCCGCGATCCCGGTCCAGGCCGTGACAGTCCACATCGGCCCGTTGAAGACGAGCAACGACACCGCCGGCACCGTCGTGCCCGTCACCCTGAGCTCGGTCGCATCACAGGTGGCGGGAGTGGTTTCCGCCGTTCCCCGACTGGCGGGGGACTGGGTGAAGGCGGGTGCGACGGTCGTCCAGCTGGATGATTCGCAATTGAAGCTCGCGGTCCAGAACGCGCAGTCGAATCTCGCCATTGCCCGGATCAACTTCGAGATCGCGCAGGACAATGCCAACCAGGACAATCCCAAGCTCCAATTGCAGGTGCAGTCCGCCCAATCGGCGCTGGCCAGCGCGCAGAAGAACTACGATTCTCAAAAGGCCTTGTTGGATATCGGTGGAATACCTGCGGCCCAGCTGGACACGGCGAACAGTCAGCTCCAGCAGGCGCAGGCGAACCTTGAGGCCGCAAAGACCGCATTGGATCAGAACAAAAAGTCAGATACCCAGACTCTCGCACAGCTGAAGCTCTCCATCGACCAGGCGCAGAATGCGCTGCAGATCGCGCAACTCAACCTCCAATATGCGGCGATCAAGGCACCCTTCGCCGGGCAGATCTCCGCGATCAATGTGACACCCGGCATGTATGTCAGCTTGAGCACGCCCGTTTTCATCCTCGTGAGCGCTGAGCGAGAGATCAATTTCAACGTGCCCCCCGCCGATGCGTCCACTCTGCCCGTGGGGGCAACCGTTCAATTCAACTACCTGGGCAAGGATTACCCCGCGCGGATCAGCCAGGCGCCATCCGCGCCGATCAATGGCGTGGTGCCCATGGTCGCGTTGCTTGCTCGCACTGCCGCTCTTCAATACGGGACGGTCGGCACGGTGTCCTATTCGCTGAGCCTCGCCACCGGCGCTTTGATTCCGATCGCGGCGTTGCAGGTCAATGAGGATCAGAACTACGTGTACGCGATTGCCAACGGGAAGGTGGCGACCCACCCGATCACCATCCTCTCCGAATCCGGGACCACTGCAGCGGTCGCAGGGATCGAAGAAGGCACCCAGGTAGTCCTGAATCCTCCGCCCGGACTGCTCTCGGGGGCGGCGGTACAGGCAGTGAGCCTCACCAGCGACGCGAATGCGCCTGCGGCGGGCGGCGCTCAAAAGAGCCAGTCGCCGGGCACGCCGGGTGCCACGCCTTCGACGGCAGCCGCGCCGGGGACGGCCGCGGCACCGGGGAGCAAGCCATGAAAACACTTCGCAGCCTGGAATCGAAGGTCTTCGAGAGGATCAACCCTCTTGTGAGTTTCTCTGTCAGGCGATACGTGCTGGCAGTCGGCCTGTTCGTCGCGGTCGTAGCGTTCGGATTCGTGTCCATGCTCGGACTCGGCGTCGATCTCCTGCCTGCAATCAACATCCCGGCGGTGGTCATAAAAACCAGTTACCCCGGGGCCACGCCGAGCGTCGTCGACCAGCAGGTCACCCAGATCATCGAGAACACGGTGTCGACGGTCGCTCAGATCACCGACATCAATTCCAACAGCTCCATCGGGGTAAGCAGGGTCGTGGTGACCTTCGATCAGAGCACGGACAAGAACAGTGACGCCAACCAGATTGCCACGGTCATCTCCGCGGCGCTGAAGAACCTGCCCACGGGGATCAATCCGCCGACGATCCAGACCTTCGATCCCAACTCCGCCCCGATCCTCCAATTCGGAGTTTCGGGGGAGGGGGCGAACATGGCCGACGTGAATGATTACCTGCAGAACACGCTCGGCCCCAACCTGCAGCGCGTCGATGGCGTGGCGAATGTCGCAATCGACGGGGCGCCCTCCCGCCAGTTCGAGGTGCTCTTGAATCCCAACCGCCTCGGATATTACAACATCACCCCCCAGCAGGTGGTCACGGCCATCACGAACTCCGCCTTGAATCTTCCGATCGGGACCATCATCAAGAACAACAACGCACTGACATTTTCCACACAGAACACCCCGGCGGATCTCGGCCAGATCGCGCAAACGCTCGTCGACACCACGCGGGGCATTTCCGTGGACGATATCGGGAGCGTTCGCGACATGCCCGCGTCGAACAACTATGTCCGGGTAAACGGCAAGCCGCAGGCGCTGGTGTCCATCCAGCGAACCACGGACTCGAATTCCATCGCGGTTGCCGACAGCGTGCGCGCCCTCCTGAAAAGAACGACGCTTCCCACGGGGTACACGCTCACGTTCAGCAACGACACCACCGGTCCCGTGAAAGCCTCCGTCGCGGCCACCTACCACGAGCTGTTCATCACCGGGCTCGTCGTCGCACTCATCGTTCTTCTCTTCCTGGGGAAGCTGAACACCGCGATTTCCGTCATCCTCGCAATCCCGATCGCTCTCTCCGCGGCCCCGGTCCTGTACGGGCTTGCGGGATTCACATTCAACCTCGTCTCGCTCCTCGCCCTGATCACCGCGATCGGCATCGTGGTGGACGATTCCATCGTCGTCGCGGAGAACGTCGAACGCTATCGAGTGATGGGGTACAACCTGAAGGAATCCGTCCTGCGCGGCGCAAGCGAGGTCTTCAGCGCCGTGGTCGCGGCGTCCTTGTCGCTGCTGTCCGTGCTCCTCCCGGTCAGCTTCATCGGCGGATTCATCGGGCGATACATCCAGCAGTTTTCCCTGGGGCTCGCGGCGGCCGTCGCATTCTCCCTGCTGGAGGCGGTTCTTTTCCTCAC
>JBEKXR010000297.1:0-5451 GCA_049511935.1 Spirochaetia bacterium
GCGGGCTGTTGTTCACGATGCTGCTGCAGGAACACGAGGACCTCCTTGGTGATCTTGGTGGGATGGGTAGGACCGCGTTTCTGGGGCATCAGACCCAGGACTCCCAGACTCTGGAAGGCATGCAGAATCCTATAGAAGGAGATGCGCGAGAAGCCGAAGGCGGCTGCGGAGCGCGACACTGACCAGCCGTCCTTGTGGACCCGGCGCACCATTTCGTATTTGACCTGAAGCAGGTCGCGCGGGTCGAAGAACGTGAGTGTCTGGAACAGCTCGTCGCTGACCGCGGAGGCTTTGGGGTAGAGCAGGTTCTGCTTTTTCAGTGCCCGGGACTTCTCGTCTGGCAGATGATGGATCTTCATGGTTCCCCTCCCGTTGATTGTAACTGTCATATTGCCGCATAGTATTGGAACCGTCAAGAGAGGGGAATATGATACCGCAAAATACGAAGAGAAAAGGGCATATTTCATGACGCCTTGCCCATCGGAAAATGAGATGCGTCATAATGAAAGTAACACTGACGGCAGAATCACCATTACACCCCCCTTGGGCCATCCCGTGGTCGCTCCTCCGTACTTTTCCAGACCGTCAATGAGCGAACAAGCTGTTGAAGGCTACTCAGATCCTTGGGATGGACAATCGAGCGCCCAGCGGATACCTCCAGGAACAGGTCCGGCGGCTCGAGAGTCGTCCATGAGATCGGTACCGTTCGTGCCGTGCCATCTTCGTTGCGATAGGTCACCCGGGGCTCCCCCCAGCAGCGCTGGACGGAGATCAGCTCGAACTGCTTGCCGCATTCGGGATGAAACGGATGGGCGATCCTCACCGTGTCAACGAGTGACGAGTCATGACCGGGTGTAGTTGGTTGTCTAGGTCTGGTGAGATGAGACCATGGCGGTGTAGATGCTCCTGCCCGCGGCTTGGGTGAAGTAGCGCGTGAGGATGTCAAAGAGCAGCCTGCCGATGTCGGCAAACAGCTCCCGATCATGGCGAAGGAAGACGCGCAGCACTTTGGGAATTGTCCAGACGAACTGTCGGTGGGGCAGGCACAGCAAGAGATCGTCGCCGAGGTACTCCCCCAGAAGGAGGGTGCGCTTCTGGGCGCATGAAGTGCAGAGGAAGAAGCTCTTGCACGAGAAGGGACGGAACAGGTCGTAGCCGCAATCGGGACATTGGATGCGCGCGATGCCCTGGTTCCAGTCTCCGCAGAGGCGGAAAGCGGAGGCGGCGCGGCAGATGAGGGGGAGGCGGAACTTGCCAAAGAAAGCGGCGTACCGTTGCTCATAGGCGGCCTGGAAGGTGGGGAACCGTTGAAGGAAGAGCTTGCGCAGCGGATCCGGCCCACGGGAACGGTAGAGAGTCCGAGCGCCTGATTGGGCACGCGCAGCGGCCGCAGTTGCCACATGGAGAAAGACGCGGGAATGGGTGCTTCCGCTTGTTTAAGGTCGTTCGTTCATCCCGGCGGCGTTTTATTCGCTGCCAGTATGTTCTTGGTCGGAGAGGACCTCGACCCTGGCACTGTGTCCGCGCGCACGCGCCATGCGAGCGTCGCACGTCACAAGGGGGGCGCCCAACGCCTCGGCGAGAGCGATGTACGCCGCATCGTATGCCGACAGCGAGTGCCGCAGCTCCCAAATCCGTTCGAGAAACGGCTCATGTGAGCAACGGATCAATGGAAAAGCCGCGAGGTCATGAAGCGCCTCACGCCCCCGTGCGTCCCGGAGATCGCCTCTTTGTGCGTAGCGGCGAAGCACTTGCGTCACCTCGACGTCGAGCAGGTGAGGAGCGAAGAGCGGATCGTCGGGCCTCAGGAGGCGCTCGGCGCAGCTCGCTCCGAGCGGAGTACGGAGAAGCGCCTCGATGAGAGCCGAAGCATCGACGACGGTCACCTCGCGTCCCGCTCAGCGCGAACGGCTGCAGCAGCCGATTCCTTGGAGCGCACGCGACTCCTGGACTCCAGGCGCTGTTTGAGCTCTGCGGTGGTGGGTCGTTCCGCGACGGCTTGTATCTGGGCACGCAGGTAGTCGGAGAGCGAGGTCCCTTCCAAGGCGGCCCGGGCCTTGAGGCGCCGATGGAACTCGTCAGGGACGTTTCGGATCTGGATCATTTTCATGTGGAGAACATACTTCCATGCTATGAACATGTCAAAAGCGAGACATCGAAAAGGCATTGGCGTAACAAGTGAATGAGGACTTCACCGAGGAGACGAAGCGAAAGAGGGCTGGGGACATTACGTTGAATTCGGTTGTGGGCGCGTGAGTTTCGCCAGAAGAATCCGGCTTGACAGCTGCTACCGGTGAACCTATACTGCTCCACGTATCGATCTTTCAAGTTTGGAATTTTGGAGCTCCAGAAGGTGCTCAACCCAATTCATTTGGCCGGAATGGACCAAATCTGGTCTGAGCTGGAATCATGTCGGCGTTCGAAGCTAGTGAAGAACAAGTTCTGGATGACATGAAAGCCTGCGTGGAATATCGGCGCGACGCTCCGGCAAAGTGAAAGGCATTGGACGAACTCAAAGAGTAACAAGAAGGAGAGAAGGGAAAATGAAATCGCTATTACAGTATGACAAAGGCTTGGTTCGGCAGATGTATGAAGGTATGTTGAGAATCCGGATATTCGAAGAAACACAATCTCGGGTATTTCGTGCTGGCGAACAAGAAGGTTTTACGCATTTGTCGATTGGACAGGAAGCTATTCCAACGGGTGTGTGCCTAAATCTCAACAGAAATGACTTCATTTCTAGTACGCATCGCGGCCATCATCACATGATCGCCAAAGGAGGGGACCTCAAGAAAATGATGGCTGAGTTGTATGGGAGAAAGACTGGCCAATGTATGGGGCGTAGCGGATCCATGCACATTGCAGATATAAGTATCGGTATGCTGGGCGCCAACGGCATAGTCGGTGATAGTAACCCACTGGCTGTGGGTGCGGCATATTCGAGTAAGTTGCGGAAGAGCAATCAAGTCGCCGTGTCTTTTTTCGGCGATGGTGCGTCAAATCAAGGAACGTTTAACGAATCGCTGAATATGGCGGCATCATGGGACCTCCCAGTGGTCTTTGTCATTGAGAACAACATGATGTCCTGTGGAGTGCGTACTGCGGACGTGTGCAAAGCATTGATGTTTTTGGGTGATCGGGCAGCCGGTTATGGGATGCCCGGATTCAACATCGACGGCAACGATGTCGTTGAAGTATACGATACAGTAAAGGAGGCAGTGGCTCGCGCGCGTAGAGGAGAAGGCCCGTCACTTCTGAACTGTATGACGACCAGGCTTCACCCACATTTTGAAGGCGACAAAGACATGAGAACGAAAGATGAAATCAAAGAACAAACACGTCGAGACGCTATAGCCAACTTCGAAGCACGGATGGTCAAGGCTAGGCTAATCGATGAAAATGAAATGAAATCGACACGACAACGGATTCAAGCGTTGGTGGACGAAGCTGTAGATTTTGCACGGAATAGTCCGCGCGTGGGTCCGGAAGACGCGATGAAATTCGTCTACGCCGAATAGTAATGGTAGTCGAAAGACGAAAACAACGCGTGAAGTTGGAGATACAGGGGGAAAGAAAATGGCCAGAATCATGTACCGTGAAGCAATACGACAAGCGATGATTGAAGAAATGAGGAAGGATAATAACTTGTTTCTCATCGGCTATGACGTCGGCAGATATGGGGGAGAGTTCCAGCTGAGTCAAGGAATGTACGACATGTTTGGAGAAGAAAGGGTCCGGGACGCTCCGATATCTGAACAAGGCATAATAGGGTGTGCAGTCGGGGCTGCGCTTACAGGATGCAGAGCCATAGCGGATATTCCGTTCTCCGATTTTATGGCAATGTGCATGGATCAGGTCGTTCAGCAGGCCGCGAAATTCTACTATATGTTCGCAGGACAAGCGAATGTACCCATTGTGATCATGACGGGCCTAGGTGCATTCATACAGGGGGGGCCTCAGCACTCCCAAAGTGTGGAGGTATGGTTCACGAATACCCCTGGGTTAAAAACGGTTGTCCCATCAACTCCCCGTGATGCCAAAGGCCTCATGAAGACAGCAATCCAAGACCCAAATCCCGTGATCTTTCTTGGCCACAAAGCACTTTATGCTCTCAAAGACGAAGTGCCTGAAGAGGACTACAGTATTCCTTTCGGAAAGGCTGACGTGAAACATCCGGGAAATGATGTGACAGTAATCACCTATTCGTTGATGGTTCATAAGGCATTGAGCGTCGCAGCGGAATTGGAGAAGGAGGGTGTCTCGGTCGAAGTGCTCGATTTGCGGTCACTAGTGCCGTTGGATAAGCAGTCAATTATTCAATCGGTCGAAAAAACCGGGAGAGCGGTCATAGTCCACGAGGCACCAACCAACGGAGGATTTGGCGGTGAAATAGCTGCAGTCATCGCGGACGAAGCATTCAAGGCCTTGAAGGCGCCTATAAAGCGGGTCGGAGCCAAATGGGCACCTATACCGTTTCCGTCCGCTTTGGAGAACGAGCTTCTTCCGTCGGAAGCCGATATTGAGGCCGCGATTCGTTCCCTTGTCTCGTCCGGTGCGACCGTTGACTGATGAGTGAAGGGCAAAACAAGAGATAAATCGGCCGGAGGATCGACATGATTCGGGAAGTGAAGTTGTTGAAAATCGGTCTTACCATGCAATCAGGCACGATTACCAAATGGTACAAGCAAGAAGGAGACCAAGTTCAGGAAGACGAACCGTTCTTTGAGGTTGAAACTGACAAGGCAACTCAAACTGTAGTCTCCCTAGAAACTGGTATTGTGAAGAAGCTATTAGTGCAGGCAGGTGAGGAGGTCCCAGTTGGTACAGTCATCGCACTGGTTGGAGACAGGAACGATCTTGTGCCTTTGAATGGATAAAGCTCCTAGTCACAATGATGTGATCGCCTCGATCGCGAATACGTTATGTTACGCTATGATCGGAAGAAAGTAGTGCAAAGCTACAAGAGAAGGAGCTGGTCATGAAGAATGGTATCACAAGGGTGAGTCAGTTTGTCGGGCTTGATGTCCACGCGAGACCATCGCGGTGACGGTAGCAGAACGGGACGGAGGAGAAGTGTAGGAACTCGGTACGCTCCCTTCTCCGTGCTCCTCGGTGAGAGGCGGGCTATGTCCACTTGTTGTGACGCCGCTAAAGGAAGAAAGGACTTTGCTTTCTATGATCCCGGCAGTCCGCAAAATGACAATCAATCTATGAAATGGAGACAGCAGCTCGCGAAGTCGTCTCACCTTGGCTTGTCACAAATGGGGGTATTCACTTCGCGCCATCTGCTCAAGCATTATGCCAGGCTATAACGCTGCCGCGCTTCTTTCTAGCCCATGTTCAGCATTTTTTGTGGGATTGTGAGGTCGGGGTCTTCGAAAAAGGTCGTTTTTGCGGGCTTTTTTAATAATCGAGCTCAGGCCGAGCCGAAAAACGTAGTGACAATAATAG
>JBEKXR010000298.1:0-5442 GCA_049511935.1 Spirochaetia bacterium
AGTCAGCCAGTACCTGAGCAAGGCCACCATGGACAACATCAACCCTGCGGCCATGGAAGCCAAGGTCAAGGGCAAGCTCATGGGCATCCCCATAGCGGCCGGCGCGCGCATTCTGGCAATCAACAATGCAATCGCCAAGGACGTTCCCAAGACGATCGAAGAGCTGGAAGCCGACGCCATCAAGGTGACAAAGCCCGGCAAGGTCTACGGGCTGTTCATGCCCGGCAAGTCGCACACTGAGCTGACGGACTTCGCGTATTACTTCTATGCCGCGGGCGGGAACTTCTTCGAGACCAAGGCAGACGGCTCGTACGGAAAGTGCACCGTGAACTCAGACGCCGGCGTGAAGGCCCTGACGTTTATGGCCAAGCTCGCGCTCAAGGACAAAGTTGTCGAGGACAAGTTCACCTCGTACACGCGAATGGAAGGCCACCCCGTGTTCTACGCGGGCAAGGTCGGCTACGTCATGATCGGCGCATGGGTCGAATCCGCCATGAAGCAAGCCGGCGCCAAGTTCCCCGTCACCTACGCGAGCATTCCCTCGTTCGCCGGACAGCCGCCCGCGGGGCTCATCATCACCGACTCCATCGCCTTCTTCACCAAGGCCAAGAACCTGAAGGCGGCGGGCAAGTTCGTCGATTTCTTCTACCAGGACGCGTACAAAGGCAAGTTCGACCAGCTGGTCGGGTTCCCGCCCGTCACGCTGAGCGCTGCCAAGGACCCGTTCTGGCAGACCCCGCTCTTCCAGGCCCTCAACGCCGCTGCCCTCACGGCACGGCCGTGGCCCCTGGTGGACAGCTTCAACACTCTCAACGACGAGACCTGGAAGGCCTGTGAAAAGGTGTTCCAGGGACAGGCATCACCGAAGGACGCCCTCGACGCCGCAGCCGCGGCTGTCGACAAGGCTCGGGGCATGTAGGCCGATTGCATCTGTGAAGGGGGGGCGTCCGCCCCCCCTTCTTTTTTATTCGCACCGCACAGGGAGGAACGGTGGCAGACGCAACCCTGTCTCTGAGGAAGAGGCTCTGGAACCCCGAGGCGAGGCTCGCCTACATCCTCATCGCGCCCACGGCGGTTTTCCTCATTGCTTTCATGTTCTACCCGATCATCTACGTCTTCGTGATGGCGTTCTTCCGCACCAACAAGTTGAGCGACCTGACTCGCTTCGTCGGCCTGGGCAACTTCGTGGACCGGTTCCACGACCAGGAGTTCTGGTGGGCCGCGCTGCGGTCCCTGATCTGGACCTCATCGGGAGTAACGGTGAAGTTCCTGATGGGGATGATCATCGCCGTGCTCCTGAACGTGCGCTACAAGGGCCGGAAGATCGCACGCATGGCGTTCATCATCCCGTGGGCATCCTCGGTTCCCATCAGCGCTCTTCTGTGGCAGTGGGTCTACCATCCCGAGTTCGGGCTCCTCAACCATACACTGCAGATTTCCGGCTTGTGGACCAATCCGCCGGGGTGGCTCGGTGCGCCGCTCTCGGCGTTCGTTGCCTGCATGTGGGTGGACATCTGGATCGGCATCCCCTTCTTTGCCCTCGTCTTTCTTGCGGGGATGCAGGCAATTCCCCAGGAGCTGTACGAATCGGCCCACATGGACGGTGCCGGGGCGATCCGCAGCTTTTTCTCCATCACGATCCCCGGGATACGGGAGCTCATCCTGATTTCCACGCTCCTTTCGGCAATCTGGACCTTCAACGATTTCAATGTGATCTACATCCTCACCCGGGCAGGGCCGGCGAACTCAACCAATATCCTCATCACCTCGGTCTACATGAACGCCTTTGTCGACCTGCGCTTCGATTGGGCCGCCGTGCAGTCCGTGGTGACGTTCCTGATCCTCACGATCGTGAGCATCATCTACGCCCGGTTCTACTTCAGGCAGGAGAACATTTGATGAAGTGGCAGAACCGCGTGCGATGGCTCGCAATTCCGCTTACGATCATCATCTTGCTGATCCTCCTGTTTCCTTTTTTCGTGATGATTTCTACGATGCTGAAATCAGGTCCGGACACGTACGCCACGCCGCCGATCTGGTTTCCGACGCACGTTGAATGGTCGAATTTTATCGCGGTATGGACGCAGTACGATCTGGCCAGCTACTTCATTGCCAGCCTCATCATCGCGCTCGGCGCGACCGTCCTGAATACGCTCCTGTGCGTCCCTGCAGCCTATGCCATCGCCCGGCTGCGCTTCGTCGGCCGCAAGGTGGCGATGTACCTGCTCCTCATGATCGAGATGTTCTCACCGGTCATCGTCATCATCTCGCTTTTCAAAGTCGTAGCGAAACTCGGCATGCTGGACAGTTACGCGGCTCTCATTATCCTGGACGCGCTCTTCACGGTGGCCTTCAACACATGGATGATGAACGGGTATTTCAAGACGATTCCCAAGGACATCGAGGAGGCCGCTCTCATCGATGGATGCACGCGAGTGCAGACCATGACGCGCATCATGCTGCCCATCGCCGTTCCCGGCCTCGTGACGGTGATGATCTATGCCTTCATCTTCTCCTGGAACGAGTTCCTTTTCGCCCTGACGTTCATCTCGTCGAAGAACAAGATGCCCCTGACCATCGCCTTGTACAATTTCGTGGGACGGTGGACTACTCAATGGCAGTACCTGACGATGGCCGCCTTCCTTGCCCTGATCCCGGTGCTTGTGCTGTTCTACATCATCGAGCGGCGACTCGTGGCAGGGCTCGCCGGCGGGGCGGTGAAGGGCTAGTGCATCTCCGCCTCGCAGGTGCCTATGCCTCCAACGAAATAGTTGAATTTCACGTTCGGGTGATCGGCAAGGAGCGACATCGGCACAGCGGAATCCGGGACCTTCTTGGATATCATGAGGGCGGTCAAACGGATTCCGAACGGATTGTCGTGGGCGCCCGCGTGCCAGATCGACACGGTATCCGCCTTCCATGTCTCCCTCGGGCCCACCGAGATTGCCTGTGAAGGAACGCCCGTGACCACTCCTCCGCCTGACGTGCGAGCATTCTGGATGATAGTCATGGGATGCAGGTCCACGACGCGGGTTCCCAGATTCCGGTAGTCTGCGGGAGAAGGAGGCGCGTCGCGATACTTGCCTTCGCGCTTCACCGGATCGTTGAATGCCCAATGCTTCACTTCTCCCTGCCCGCCCTGCATCACGAGACACCGCGCCTGGTCATAGGAGCGCACGTACTCCGGAATCGAGTCGGCCTTGAGGAAGTGAAGATGGGAGTCCGGCATGCGCAGTTTCGGCGAGATCCTGTCGAAACACAACTCCAGGTCGGCGCGCGCAAAGCTCATCGGGTGCGTGACCGGCGCTTCCCGACCAGCGATGAACCATTCGTCCATCGCCCAGAAGTGGCCTTCGCGCACGTCGATTTCGAGGTCGTTCACGATCTGCGCCACGAGGGGGAGCTGTTCGGTGGGCCCGATGGGCCCGCAGAGCCCCGCCGGGGCGCCCGCCGTGGATCGCTGCCACGCGTTCACGTACTCCAGCGCTTCCGCGACGTAGAATGATTCAAGGGTGTCGTAGAACGTGACGGTGAATCCCGGTCGGGAGAGGTGAAGGAGATCCTGCGCGGTGAGCCGCGCGGCATCGTCGAGAATCGCCCGGTCCAGTGTCGTGTAGTCCCACCACCCCTCTGCAACCCTGCTCGGGTTCCGCATCGTTCGTTCCTCCTTTGAGAGCCTTGGCCTCAGCGGGGCTTCAGCACGAGCCGCTGAAAACCTGCTTTTTTCAAATCCGCCTCATCCCAGAAGGTCGGATGATACCGGACAAGGCTCCAAGGTCGGATCATATCAGAATAGTGTCCGTTGCCCACGTGACCGCTCTGTCCCGTGGCGTTCATGACCTGTGAGGAGCCGAGGTTGGAGAGGTCCACAACCTGCCGCATCGAGGAGATGAGGTGCGTGTCGAAGGGCTTGTCCGGTCGCCAGTCTGAGGAGACGACCTGCTGCATGCCCCCGCCCACGGGAACCGGCCCCCTGTTGAAGATGCGTTCGACGAGGGCGATTCCCGATTTCCCGAAAGACTGGTTGCGGAAGAGGGCGGTGTGGACTGTTCCCCACCTCCACCGGACCGGGTCTTTGCCGAGCGCCTTGATTCCCGCTTTCATTCCCTCCTGCAGCGCCCGCGCGAGGATCTCGTCCCGAGTCTCGCGCACGTCGAGAGTGCTCGGCTTGTCCCAGAACGGAGAGCGGGGATCTTCGAGAAGCTCGGTGATCGTGTTCATCAGTCGGGAGTTGTTGTCAAGAACGGCATCGGCGTTCCACAGCGCATCGGGAATCTTGTCCTTGAACACTTCCTCGACGAGTGCTTGCCAGAAAAAGCCATATACGGCGGCCCCGGCACTCTGCGCGTCCATCCGCTGGTCCCAGCTCGCCAGAATGTCCCGCCCCTTCGCTGAATCCCCTTCCAGGGTGAGCGGCTTGAGGAAAGGGATGACCTCCCGTGCGGAGAGATTCAGCGTGTCCGCCTGCATTGCCTCGACGTCGGCCATGGAGATCCTTCCCCTCGCGCCCTCGATCATTTCCGCGATGCGGCGCGCCCGGTAGCCGAGGTCATAGTCGTCGCCGATGAAGAAACGGTAGGAAGGGCTGGTCACGGCATTGTTCGCGGAAACGATGTACCCCTTGGGAGGATTGTACGAGAAGGGAAGGCTTTCGAAGGGGATAAAACCTCTCCATTCGAAGTCATTGGTCCAGCCGGGAGAAGGGACAGTCCCGTTGCCTTTTGTCCGGATGGGGATCAGCCCGGGCGCCTGGTAGCCGATATTCCCCTCCACGTCGGCATAAACGAAGTTCTGCGCAGGGACGTCCCAATACCTTAGGGCCTGGCGGAACTCGTCGAAATTGCGCGCCCTGTCCAGCATGATGATGGACCGGAACGTGGTGTTCGGCTGAAGGGCGGTCCACCTGAGGGAGAGCACCCGCAGCTCGAGGCTCATGGGGAAGGTGCCGCTGGGGTTGATCGTAAAACCCCGGTAGCCGGCAAATCCGCTTCTGTCCGTAATCACCGGGCCATGCAGGGTCTCCCGGGCAAGGATGACAGTCGGGTCTTCCTGGTGGAGGACCTTGATCTCTTCTCGATGGATGTTCATCTCGACCCAGCGCCCATTGATCTCGTACTGGTTGGGGTTTTCTGGGTTGATCTTCTCGATGTAAAGGTCCTGCACGTCGGGAAAAAGATTGGTGACGCCCCATGCGATCCTGTCGTTGTGGCCGATGACAATTCCGGGAGTGCCCGCAAATGAGAAGCCCCTGACATGAAAGGGAGCGCCCGCGTTCTTGCCCGGTTGCTGTTCCTGCGCCGAGCAGAAGAGGTCGGCTTCGTACCAGATCGATGGCATCTGGATCCCGAGGTGCGGATCGTTCGCGAGGATGGGTTTTCCGGAGGCCGTGCGCGAGCCGGCGATCACCCAGTTGTTCGAGCCAAGGCCCGGGGCCTCTCCGAG
>JBEKXR010000299.1:0-5441 GCA_049511935.1 Spirochaetia bacterium
GCGGTCACGGCTTCGCCTCCGGGGGTTCGTCGGCTTCGAAGGTGTCAACAGGGTCCTCGAAGGTATCAGCGGGCGGCGGCTCCTGCTTCGGCGTGCTCTCAGGAGGATTTGGGTCCTCCGGGGGGTCTCCCTTTCTGTGAGAGGTGAGAGGTCGTGAGACCAATTCCCTATTCTTAGTTACGCGAGGAATGAAGTAAAAAAATAATGGGAAAATAGTCTCACGAGGTCTCACAGCGCGTTTGCTCTCACAGTAATGCCTCTCCAGATCTCTCCGGCCCTGGTATGAGCCTTCTCATAACCCCGTTCATTCAGCGCGGAACCGAACGCGCGCCCGGCCATCGGCCTGTCTCCGGCTGCCTGCGCCCAGGTG
The DNA here is from genome assembly GCA_049511935.1 of Spirochaetia bacterium. Classification (GTDB taxonomy): domain Bacteria; phylum Spirochaetota; class Spirochaetia; order SZUA-6; family Fen-1364; genus Fen-1364. The sequence continues at coordinate 371 of JBEKXR010000299.1, forward strand.
GAATATGTCGCGTACAACTCAGAACCCCGTGCCATGCCGTCCTCCTCGATGTCGCAACAGTCGGCCAGGAAAGCGCCGACTCGGTCTTCCTCCTGGCGATATGTCTGCGTTGCAAGTCGCACGGCCTGGGGAATCTGAAGGCCGTTCTTGCTCCACTGCGCGCACCCCTGGACGAGCCAAGCGAGTATCCCTGGCGCCTCGGCTGCCAACTTTTCCGCCAGTCCATCGTCTCGGTCGTCCTCATTGAAAATGCGCTCGAAGGGCACGAGCAAGATCCGCCTCCAGATGGCGTGGTCAGTCCCGCGGACTCGGGGAAGGTGATTCGTCGACAGCACCAGCTTGAACTCGGGAACGAAGTTGAAAAACTCTCCGTGCAGGAAGCGGGCGGAAACGGGCTCTTGGCCGGTCACCGCCTTGATCAGGCTCTCTGCGAGCGGCGCTCCGGCCTCGCTCTCCGATGCGCGGAGGAAGCGGACGCGGGAAAGTGCGGCCAGGTCGTTCGGTATGCTCGGCCGATTTCGGACTACAAAAGTCTCGGGCGCGGTCACGCTTGCATAGTCGCCGAACACGCGGTCGACGGCGTTCAAGAAGGTGCTCTTGCCGTTCGCGCCGCTGCCGTAGCAGACCAGGAACACCTGCTCGCGAGTCACACCGGTCAGGGCATAGCCGAGGAACCGCTGGAGGAATCCGACGAGCTCCTCGCTTCCCATCATCATCTCCGCCAGGGCACGGCGGAAGATAGGGCACTCCGCGCTTGGGTCGTACACGATCGGCGAGAGCCGCGTGATGCGGTCCAAGGGGGCGTGGATGCGGAGTTCACCGGTGCCAAGGTCGATGGTGCCATTGGCGACGTTCAAAGCCATGGGGTCATGGTCGAAAACCTCCGAGGTGACCGCGAACCCTGGCAGTGTCGCAGCTTCCTTCAGCAGCGAGTCGATGCGCCCTGAACGGTCGGACATCGCAGCCCATTTGAGGATTCGCCGCCTCTCGTCCTCGTCTTCGCATTTCTGTGCTTCCACGGGGATCGCCCGTACCACGAGCCGCGCGAGTTGTCTGGATCGGCCGGTCTCATCCAGGCACCAGCGCAGCCCGTCATAGTTCCTCCAGGCGTGCCGGCTGGCATCGTAGAGCACACATTCCTGAAAGTCGTCGAACATTCTCTCGGCGTTTCCCGAGTCAGTCAGGGGTCGGCGCTCGCCATAGGTCCGGGAGAGTTTGCTGTTGATCTGGTAGGCCTCGAGCGCGGCGAGGTCAATGGGATCGTGATTGCCTGCGATCGTCGCGGCCACGTTCCGAGCGTGCCATTCCTCAGTCGACAGCGCGGCCTCCAGCGGCGTATTCTCAGGAGCCGAGAGAGGAGCGTCGTCGAAGGTGTCCATCACGGGCTCGCTCATCACTTGCCCTTCCCGCCGGACACCGGTTCGACAGTCTGCTCATTAAGCCATCGCTCGATGTCCGACTCTTTGAAGCGGGGCCGGTTGCCGATGCGGATAAACGGTATTGTCCTCGCACAGGTTCGCTTGTAGATCGTCGCTTTCGCCAAGCCCAGCCGATCCGCCAACTCCGTCACTGATAACAAGCGCTCCATAATTCCCCCCCCTCCCAGCCTTGATTCATCTCGCTCATCTGTTACCTGCCTTATGTAGTGTCTTTTCGTTGGCGTTTTTGCTCGCTGATGTTCGATTTTTCTATCCCTTGACAGACCCTCCGAAAAGTAGTAGACTAAAGTACAGTTTAGTCTACAGAGAGGGGGAAGGCGATGGATTATGAGAAACGGAATTGCTCTTCCTGCGGGAGAGAGATTGAGCGCCCCGTGTCGGCCAATGCCGAAAAGCCGGAGCTCTACATGCCCGTTCACCCAGGAGAGGTGCGGGCTTATCTTCGCAGTCTCGAAAAGATCGTCAGGATGTTGCCGTTGAAGCCGCCGCGCTACTGGACAGAAAAGAGATTCGCGTATGCAAAGGCGCTCACGGAGATCATTCGGCTAAGACTTTCGAAGATCGAAGGCGTGGCATGAGCGGACAGGTTGCAAGAGTACAGCGCGGCACCCGCGGCCTCGAAGCGGTGAAGGGACCGAGCGACGGCACCACGACCACCTATCGCGCATACGTCCAGGGCTTCACCAGGAGCGCGCACCCGCAGACCGTCCAGGGCTTCGCCGAGTACATCGAGGGAATGAAGGGCAAGCGGCCCGCGGCATCGGTCAACCTGGCCATCGCTGCGGGCAAGGCGGCATTCGTCCAGGCAGCACAGCGGGCAGGGATGGAGGCGCGGGAGCTCACGCTCTTGAAAGGCGCTCTCTCGGAGCTCCGAAACATGCGGCGCCAGGCGGCAGACGTTGCTACGATCACACCGGCCGAGCGGGTCAAGCTGTTCTCAGCCCTTCCCCTCCGCGTGCGCCTTATCGCCGAGTGCCTCTACCAGACCGGGGCCCGGGTGAGTGAGATAGTCGGACTGCGGCGCGATCACGTGAAGGTGAACGGACACGTCGAGCTGCGGCTATTCGGCAAGGGCTCGAAGGAACGGGAGGCGACGATCACGGCGGGACTGTACGCTCGAATCCTGGCCACGTTCCCCGATGGCGACTACCTCTTCACCACGGACCGGGGCAACGCATACCGGCGGACCTACATCACGCGGGAGATCGACCGCGCGGCGCGGCGGGTGCTCGGGCGCTCCGTGACGGCGCACGTGCTGCGGCATTCCCGGGCCACGGATCTTATCGAGCGCACCGGCAAGGTGAAGGGTGTTTCCCGTATGCTTGGCCACGCGAGCGAGGCGACCACGCTCCGCTACTACGTCAAGCAATCACTGACCGAGGAAGAGCTTTCCGAGGGGGTGTAATCATACGGCAAGCCCTCGGCGGATCGCGCCACGGCCCGCCACGCGCAAGGTTTTCGGAGCGGCATGATAGACTTGCCAGAAAGTGCAGGAGGGAACAAAGTGAAAAAGCGAATAGTCGTTTCTGTAGTTCTTGCAGTCCTCTTGGCGGCTTCGGCGTACGCACAGACGACGGACTTCTTTGTGCTGGTAGAGACAGGAACGCCACAGGATGTACAAGCCGCCATCAGCAAGGGTGCGGACGTCAATTCTCGGGATAGTGCCCGCGTGGAAACCACGCCGCTGATTGCCGCCGCCGCGTACAACAATGACCCTGCGGTGATCACCACACTCTTGAAGGCTGGCGCGGACATAGACGCTCGGGACTTGCATTACGGCGCGACTGCGCTGATGTGGGCCGCCAACAACAACCAAAACCCCGAGGTCGTCGCCACACTCCTGAAGGCTGGCGCGGACATCAAGGCTCACACTGAGGATGGCGGGACCGCGCTGATTATCGCCGCCCAGTTCAACCGGAATCCAGAGGTGATCATGGTACTGTTGAATGCAGGCGCAGATGCGAAGGTGAAAGATAGTGAAGGGAAGACAGCCCTTGATTACGCGAAGGACAATTGGGCGCTGAAAGGCACCGACGCCCTGAAGCAACTCGAGGAAGCGTCGAAGTAGACGAGAAGGGTCTCACGGGGAGTGTAATCCAACACGGCAGGCCCTCGCCGCGTTCGTCCTGCGCAATCCTTGGGCATAGGATTTTGGAGATTCGCCAACGCCGGACTGTTCGGCGCAACGGTGAGGATGTAGAATGGCAAAGGCCACGGAGGTGCAAAGTGAATAAGCGAATAGTCGTTGCCGTAGTTCTTGCGGTCCTTGTCGCTCTGGCTTTGACAGGTTGTCTGTCGACGAATGCGCAGACGAAGGACTTTTTTCAGATTGTAACTGCTGGAACGCCGCAGGATGTACAAGCCGCCATCAGTAAGGGCGCGGACGTGAATGCTCGGGACAAAGACGATATGACTCCCCTGATGTCCGCCGCCGAGACAAATAAGAATCCCGAGGTGATCACCACGCTCCTTAAGGCTGGCGCGGACATCGAGGCTCGGGACTTGCACTACGGCAATACCGCGCTGATGTGGGCCGCCTGGAACAACAGGAACCCCGAGGTGATCACCACACTCCTGAAGGCTGGCGCGGACATCAAGGCTGAGAGCGGTGGCGGCTGGACCGCGCTTATGTCGGCCGCCGGCGGCAATAAGAACCCTGAGGTGATCACTACCCTCCTGAAGGCCGGCGCGGATATCGAGGCTCGGAACAACGCAGGCTTGACTCCGCCTATGAACGCCGCCGCGCTCAACCCGAACCCTGAGGTGGTCACCACGCTCCTGAAGGCCGGCGCGGACGCAAAGGCGAAAGATAGTGCGGGACGGACAGCGTTTGATTCCGCGAAGTACAACGCAAACTTGAAAGGCACCGACGCCCTGAAGCAACTGGAAGAGGCGTCCAAGTAGGCCGCCCCTCACCGCACCCGCACCGGCTGTGGAGGCCTCTGACAGGCCGAGCATAGGATCTCGCAGTTGGCCAGGACATCAGTCCCCCAGGTCGTTCGCCTGCGAATCTGCCAGCCTCCGGCAGTCGAATCGGATCCCCGCAGCGACCACACGAGCGATTGACGGCACCGCTCTCCGTGGCCGTGGCCCTCGCGTCGGCATTCGCAGCGGCCCTTAGATCTTGTCCATGCTAAAAGAAGGATCTCGTGCGAGAACGCCATCGCCCTGTTATACCCCACGGCCACAAGCGCGAACCCACTCTTGCCGCTGAGGATATTGACCCGACATTCCATTACCTTTAAGCCCGGTCCCCGCCCCGGGCCTTTTGTTTGGCCGTGTGATATACTCAGCGTACTGCATTTTTGCGGCGGGAGGGGAGGAGGCCCAAAGATGGATCCTCATGGGACGCTCGCAAATCTCTTCGACCGGATCCGCAGGAAGCTGCAGATCCCGCACGTCTTCAATCCTGGTCTGCTCGACTGTGCTCTCTGCGGGAAGCGTGTGGCCACGATGCACGAGCAAATCATGCATAAGGAGACCGACGGCGTGCCGCTTTGTCGGTCGTGTTTCGAGCTGGTGTTGAAGAAGGCGGCGCAGGCTCCCGAGTACAGGAGGCTTATGCACGATTCCCTCAACAGCTTCGATGAGTACCTTGGCTTGATTTAGGGGAAGTATTACGTATCATTGTC
>JBEKXR010000300.1:0-5435 GCA_049511935.1 Spirochaetia bacterium
TTTATTGTTGTGCTGATCCCCTCGGTCCTGCAGGTGCGCATCTGGGCCGAGCGCGACCGCACCTACTCCGCAACATGAGGAACCGCGCATGGTGAAAAAGGCAATCGGAACGATCCTGCTGCTCGCCGGCGCGGTGATCTTTGTCTTTCCCTTCTATTTCATGCTCATGGGCTCCTTCAAGAGCAACGCAGAGATTTTCTCCATGCAGATCCTGAACCTGCCCGCGGCAGGCTTCAACCTGCAATATTACATCGGGCTCTTCGGCAAATCCGGCTTCGGGCGCTCCCTGATCAACAGCTCCATCGTCTCCCTCATCTTCATCACGCTCATCATCTTCTTCTCGTCCGTCGCCGGCTTCGCGTTTGCCAAGTACAAGTTCCCCGGCAGGAACGTCCTCTTCGTGGCGCTCCTGGCCACGATCATGCTGCCGCCCCAGGTGACCTACATCCCGCTTTTCATCCTCATGACGAAGCTGCATTGGGTGAGCACCTACCAGGCTCTGATCCTACCCCGTCTGCTCCAGGGGTTCGGTCTTGCGTTCAGCACATTCCTCATGCGGCAGTACATGAGCTACGTCCCTGAGGAGATTCTCAGCTCCGCGCGGGTGGATGGTTGCCGGGATTTCCGCATCTACAGGGTGATCGTCATGCCCATGGTGAAGTCCGGCCTGCTCGTCGTCGGGCTCATCGTTTTCATGGACATCTGGAACGATTTCACCTGGCCGCTGATCGCGATCAGCAAGCTGGACATGTATACCGTGGCGCTGAATATCTCGCGCCTCTTCGGCACGCAGCGCGAGGTCTACTGGGGGCAGATCATGGCTGCCTGCTTCATGAGCTCGCTGCCGCTGATCGTCATCTTCCTGATCTTCAGGAGGACATTCATCTCGGGGATCACGACCGGGGCCTTCAAGTGATCGCGGAGCCCATCTATCCCTATGTCCCCTTTGCCGGCGCCCTGGTATGGAACCGGGCGCAGGCGGACGGGTCTCCGGTGAAGGTGCACGTGAGCTTTTCCCCCGACTGGTTCGCTGCGCGCATGGGGTTGGACATGGGGGAGCGCTGGCACACGGACCCGGTCCACAGGAGGCGGTCCTTCGCGGCCATGGCGCGCGCGCTGAACGCAGAGTTTCCACGGCTGCGGCTGGGCGGCGACCCGGAAGCGATCCGCGGCGGGCTCTCGCAGATCGCCGGCTGCGCGCCCGTCGGCGCCCTGTTCGGCCAGGAGATCCTGTATTCCCGGAGCGCGTGGCCGGAGAACAACCGGCATCTGCTGGACGACGCGGCTGCGGATGCCCTTTCGGTGCCCGACTTCGAAGCGTGTCGGTTCTTCTCCGACCTGATGCGCCAGATGGATGTGATCCAGAAGGAGTGGGGCGCGATCGATGGCGAGCTGAACTACCAGGGCATCCTGAATACGGCCTTCCGCCTTCGCGGCGAGCAGATCTTCACCGACATGGTAACCGCTCCCGAGCGCGCTCACCACGTGCTCGACATGGTTTGCGAGACGACCGTGCGTTTCGCGGACGCCGTGTACGAGCGGCAGGCGCGATCCGGGGTGACCAAGAACTATTTTGTCACCTCCAATTGCGTGGTAAACATGATCTCGGAGGACCACTATCGGCAGTTCGTGATGCCGTGCGACCGCAGGCTCTCCGAGCACTACACCCAATTCGGCGTGCACAACTGCGGATGGAAGGTGGACGCTTACGCGAAGGCATATTCGGAGATACGGGAGCTCGGATACCTCGATTTCGGCATCCAGTCCAACCTCGATGCGCTGAAAAGGCTTTTCCCGCGGACTGTCCTCACGGTGATCCTGAATCCGGATGATGTCATCGGCCGCTCCACGGCCGAGGTCCGCACGATGCTGGAGAAGCTGCGCGACTCCCTGGGAGTCTGCCGCATTCTGTTGGGGTCCCTTGACGGACGCACGAAATCCAGGGAAGTGGAGGAGTTCTTCTCCGCCACGGCCGAGGTCTGGGGTTTGCCTGTCGAGCAGCTTGTCCCCCGGCCGCATTTCGGGTAGACAGGGCGCGGAATGGACGTCTTGTGCGTGGGACAGCTTGCCGCCGACATCCTGGTCCGGCCCGTGGACCGCGTGGACTTCGGCGTGGACACGAAGCGCGTTGACGGCATCGACATCAGGAACGGCGGGGACTGCCTGAACGTGGCCCTCGGCCTGGGGAAGCTCGGCTCGTCCGTGGGGTTCGCGGGGCTGATCGGCGACGACCAGCTGGGCGAGTATATTCGAGGGGTGATCACGGCCGCGGGCATCGATGCGCGGGGGCTGCGCCGGACGAAAGAGGCGCGTACCTGCTCGTGCCTCGTGCTGATCAACTCCCGCGGGGACCGGACTTTCTTCTACTACGGGGGCGCGAACGATCTGTTCTCCCTCTCGGACCTGGATATGGCCCAGCTCGACCGGACCTCGGTGGTGCATGTCGGCGGCACCTACCTCCTGCCGAGATTCGACGGAGAGGGCACGGCGAAACTCTTCTCGGAGGCGCGCTCGCGGGGGAAGCTCACGTCCATGGACGTGACCTGGGACACGACGGGCCGGTGGCTGGCCGTCATCGAGCCCTGCCTCCCGTACCTGAGCTTCTTCATGCCCAGCATCCGGGAGGCGGAGCAGATCGCGGGGACCGATGTCCCCGAGGACGTGGCCGCGTTCTTCCTGTCAAAGGGCGTGCGCACGGCGGTGATCAAGCTGGGTGAGAAGGGCTGCTACGTGAAGCACGGCGGCGAGCCTGGCTTCTACACCGGCGCGTACCGCACGGAAGTCGTGGACACCACGGGGGCGGGAGACTCCTTTGTCGCGGGATTCCTCACCGGCGTGCTGAAGGGCTGGGACATGGAATCGTGCGCCGCATTCGCCTGCGCGGTTGCGGCGATGAACATCAGGGCGGTTGGGGCCACGGCGGGCATCCCGACCTTCGATGAAGCCCGCCGATTCATGCAGGCACGGAAAGGATAGACATGGTCACCCAAAAGAAAAAGCTGGACGTGGGCGCGATCCTCGCCGCCGCGGACGCGGGAGGGTTTGCCGTTCCCGCCTTCAACTACTCCGACATCTGGGATTTCCTGGCAATCGTCGAGGCTGCCGAGGAACTCGACGCCCCCATCTTCATCTCGTCCAACCAGCAGGTCGTTACCGAGATCGGCATCGAGCTCACGGGGGCGTTCGGCGCGGCCGCGATCGACAAGGCGCGGATCCCCCTCATTCACCACCTGGACCACAGCAATAAAGTGGAAATCTGCCGCGCCGCGGTGGACAACCGCTACCCTTCGGTGATGATCGATGCCTCGGCGCGGCCGCTCGCGGAGAACATCGCCGCGGTAAAGCAAGTTGTGGGCTATGCCCACCCCCACGGGGTGTTCGTGGAAGGAGAGGTCGGCCGCATCCAGGGAATGGGCGTGGAAGGCATGTACACGGGAACTGATTATCTTGCCCGCGTGGAGGACGTGGAGCAGCTCGTGGCCGAGTCCGGTGTCGATTCGCTTGCCGCGGGCATCGGGACCGCGCACGGCTTCTATAAGGGCAAACCGGAGATCCATTTCGACCTTCTTGCAAAGATCAATGCAGCGGTGAAAGTGCCCCTCGTCCTCCATGGCGGGACGGGCATCCCGGAGGAGGATGTGAGACGCGCCATCCGCTCCGGCATCAACAAGGTGAACGTCGGCACGATCATCCACTGCACGTACATGAACGCGCTCCGGGCCGAGTTGAACGCCCGGGGTGAGAATCCCTACACCCTGGACGTGATGAAACAGGTCCGACTCCTGATCACGAACGTGGTGAAGCAGTGGATCAAGGTGTGCATGGCCGACGGGAAGGCCAAGGGTCTGAGGTAGACTAGCAGATCATGCCGCGCTTGCCCGACGGCCCATGTCCGGGCGGGTTCTTCCCCACCCAACGCTCGTCGACCGGCTCGGAGTCAAGCTGGTAGCGCGTGTCCGCTGAGAGCCGGAACCCGCGGCTGTGGTTGTCGGTGCTGGCGTGCATGAGGTACATGCCGAAGAGCAGGACATCGCCGGCGTGAAAGTCGGCGGTAAGCCATCGGCCACCTAGTGTTGTGTCTCAGAAGTAGCTTGGCATTCGATGAAGGCGTAATCCATTGCCCTGCAATGAAATCCGCGTCATGCACATAGTTAGAAACTTAAGGGACACAACACTAGCCGGTCGCGGACCTCCAGCGCGTCATCCGCGTACTTGCCACCGTTCACCCGGTCCTCCCACTGCTTCTCGCCGGTCTCGATGGCATTCGCTTCCTGCTTGTTCGCGCAGTAGGTGTCCACGTCCAGCTCGCCGTAGGTGCTCTTCACCTCGTCGAGCCGGTGGGAGCTTTCGAGGACCATGAGCCCGCCTTTCTCCATTGGCACGTCTTCCAGGGGCGTCCAGGAGGTATACAGCTTCTTCGTGCCCCGGCCCATGAACACGACGTCATAATGCGGGGGGGTGGCATCAGTGATGCCCGGCCTCTTTGCGCGCAGCCAGACGAAATCGAAGTGCCTCACCGGGCCGCCCAGGATCCCCTGGTAGAAGCTCATCATGGGACCGTGGAAGATCACCTTCTCCAGCGGCTCGTTGTTCGTGGCCAGCTGGGGAACAAAGCCGTCCTTGACCTCGGCGGATGGAATCGCGTCAAGCAGGGGGTGGCTTCGATCGATGTACCCCGCCGCATCCAGCCGCATGAGGATCTCCTCGCGGGCGGCAAGCACCTCCTCCCGGTTGAGAAGCCCGGGCAGGAACAGGTACCCATCCTGCGTCATGCGGGACTCCAGCGTCTCCGGGTCGTTGAGCAGCTCGATGGAAGAGCGCAGCTCTCCGAACATGGTTGGCGACGTGTCCACATTCCTGCCGAGATAGGTGAGCTCTGCATCCAGGGTCGTGCGCATGGTGTCCTCCTGCTCCTATGAATATAACAATAAATGTATATAGAGTTTTAAAGAAGGCGCCGCAATGGAAGATGTGATCAGAAATTGAGCTTATTCGAGCCGATTTCCCGGCCGAGCCCGCCGTGATATAACGGCCGTATGAAACGCAACGCGTTGGTGGCTCAGTCCGGCGGGCCGTCACCCGTCATCAACTCCTCCCTGCAGGGCGTCATCGAGGGCTGCCTTGCAGTCCCGGAGCGCATCGGCACGATCTATGCCGGGTGGCACGGCATCGAGGGAGTGCTTCTCGAGGAGCTGGTGGACATAGGCCGGCAGTCCCGGGATGAGATCGCCCTCCTGGGCACAACGCCCGCCGCGGGTGCCGTAGGCACCTGCCGCTACAAGCTCACTGATGGCCAGGCGGAGGACTTCGAGCGGATAGTGGACGTGCTGAAGGCCCACGACATCGGGTACTTCTTCTACATCGGCGGCAACGACTCCATGGATACCGCGGCAAGGGTCTCCCGGCTTGCCCGGGACAGGGGCGTGGAGCTGGTC
>JBEKXR010000301.1:0-5428 GCA_049511935.1 Spirochaetia bacterium
ACCGAAATCGTCGAAGAAAAAGCTTTGGACAACAGAGGCTCTTGCGGCTCGGTTGTGCCGTGGCTATAATTACAGGGATGAGGGGAATTCTCGAAGGCAAAGGGGCGCCATGAGTAACAACGAGATTGTTCCTGGATTTGACGACGAGAAAGATGACAGCCTCAAGATCCGCCTCCAGAAGATCGAGGACACCGAGGGGTGCCTCGTCCTCTATCTCACCGGCTATATCGATACCTACAACTCCAACTACTTTCAGAAGCGCGTTGCCAAGGCCGTCGAGTCAAGTTTCATCAAGCTGATCTTCCACTGCGCCGGGTTGAACTACGTGTCCAGCACCGGCATCGGCTCCTTCACCTCCTTCCTCAAGGCCGTGAAACCGCGCGGTGGGGACCTTGTGCTCCTGGAAATCCAGCCGAAGGTCTACGAGGTATTCCAGCTCCTCGGCTTCTCACAGTTCTTCAACATCAAGGAAAACCTCGACGAGGCCGTCTCCTTCTTCGCCGCGCGCGGGCAAGAAGGCAAGGGAGCGATCTTCCCCCGCATCTTCAAATGCCCGATCTGCAGCAAGAAACTCAGAGCCTCGAAGGCCGGCCGTTTCCGTTGCTCAGAATGCAAGACGATTCTCGCCATCGACAACGCGGGCCAGGTCTTCCTCGGTTGAGGGGGGCTCCGTGATCTCCCGGGAAAAGCTCGAAGGCTACCTCATGAAGCTCTCCCTGAGCTTCCACGAGGCCGGCCCCGGCACGTGGGTGGTCAGCGACAGGGCGAAGGGGCTGGAGAACCTTCTCGTCCAGCTCTCTGAACCGCTGGTCATCCTTCGCATCCCTGTCATGCCGGTGCCCGCGTCCGGCCGCGAGCAGCTCTTCGAAGAGCTGCTGCGCCTGAACGCCACCGACATGATCCACGGCGCCTACGCGGTGGACGGGAAGAACGTTCTCATCATCGACACCCTGGAGGCGGACACCATGGACCTCGAGGAGTTCGAGGCATCCATCGACGCCATCGGGCTTGCCCTCGCTCAGCACTACCGGCCCCTTTCCCGGTATCGCGTGAAGAAATAACAGGAGGAATCCATGGGGATTCTCGATCGCATACGCACCGTCCTCAAGGCCAACATCAACGCCCTCATCAGCAAGGCGGAAGATCCCGAGAAGATGCTCAACCAGCTGATCATGGACATGAACGAGCAGCTCCTGGAGGCGAAGAAAACTGTCGCGATGTCCATCGCGGACGAGAAAAAGCTCGAACGCCAGGCGCTGGAGAACAAGGCACAAGGGGAGGACTGGGAGAAGAAGGCGATGCTCGCCGTGAAGGCGGGCAAGGATGACCTTGCCAAGGAGGCGCTCCTGCGCAAGCAGGAGTACGACGGCTACGCCGCCTCGTTCCAGAAGGAATTCGAAAGCCAGCACGCCTCCGTCGAACAGCTGAAGGACGCGCTGCGGCAGCTGCAGTCCAAGATCGAGGAAGCCAGCAGGAAGAAGAACCTTCTGATCGCGCGGGCGAAGCGGGCCCAGGAGCAGAAACAGATCCAGCAGACCATGGGCTCGCTGTCGGCCAACTCCTCCTTCGACACCTTCGACCGCATGGCGCAGAAGGTCGACCAGGTCGAGGCGGAGGCCGAGGCGATGAAGGAGCTGGGCGAGGTTACCGCCGACCAGAAGCTCGAGGACAAGTTCAAGGAACTGGAGTCCTCGGACTCCAGCTCGGACAAGCTGCTGGAGGACCTGAAGGCCAAGATGGGCCAGATTGAAGACAAAGAGAAGAAGTGAGAACGCGCCGACGGTCAACCTCGTCGGCTTCGACCCCGTCTTGTGCGAAAGAATCCGGGCTTCTCTGGGGAGAAGCCCGTTCCATTTCATCTCCACCGCCGAGCCCCTGTCGGACGACGAGGTCGACCTGTTCGTCGTTGCCGCGCGGCATGCCGGCGGTCTCGCGCAGGGCGGAGTCCCCGTGATCGCCCACGGCCCCGCGGCCCTGATGCGCGGCGCGTTCCTCGCCGGGTGCGCTGATTACCTCCGGGATCCCTGGACGCCGGAGGAGCTCGCGCTGCGCGCCCATGCGGCAATTTCCCGCCAGGTCGCCGGCGGGGAGTTTCCGTGGGGCGGGATGCGCATCGACGGAGACGAGCTTCACACGCCGGGCGGGCGCACGGCACTCACGCACCACGAGGCGGTCATCCTCCGCGCGCTCCTGCGCCAGCGGGGACGACCGGTGCCGAGGGCGGCCCTGGCCTGCCTGCTGGGCGGCGGAGCCCTCCGAGTCGCCGCGAGCCGCCGCATCGACGTGCACATCTCGGCCCTGCGCCGGCGCGTGCGCGCGGTCGTTCCCGAGGCAGGCAGGTTCATCGTCTGCGTCCGCGGGCAGGGCTACATGGTGCCGTGAGTGCGTCGGAGCCGGCACGATCTTCTTGAACACGGGCACCCGCAATGGTAGGCTTCGCATCGGCGTGAACGAGCCGTTGAAAGTCCCCTTCATCTTCCTGTTCATCCTCATCTGCACGACGTTCGTCTGCGCGGTCCTGGACATGTTCAGCGTGTGGGGCCTCTACGAATCCGCGGGTCGCGGGTTCACCCTCGCCGCCGCCGTGCAGATGCTTCCCCGGAGCCTGTACGACGTCCTGGTGCCCTCCGTCGTCCTCTCGATTGTCCTGCTGGGATTCCGGCTGGCACGGAGGCGATTCTCCCGGTTCATCGCCCTGATCATCGTCCTGGGTGTCGGCTACATCGTGCTGGTGAACGGCATGCTCTGGCTCCGCCCGCGCGCCGGGGCTTCTCCCGCGGCAGGAGCGTCCCCGGGGCAGTACCTCCTGCCCTCCACCTTCGTCCGCGTCGGAGAAAGCACGATCAACGTCCGCTCCCTCACCGACACGCACGCGCGCGCCGTCCTCGTCTTCGACCCGGCGCGCGCAGGGGCCAGGTTTACCGTCTCCCCAGAGGGCACGGCGGTCATCACCGCCGGCGCGCTGAGGCTCACTACCTCGGGTCCCCGGCCCCTCACGATCACCGGCACCCCCGATCTCTCGTGGGCCAGCGTGTTCGCCGCGGACCGCTTCACCGCGATGTTCCTGCGGGACGTGCGCACGATGACCTCCGACTTCCAGGGGCTGCTGGAAACATCGCGGGCGGAATTCTTCGCCTCCAGCTTCGCCCTGGTCCTCCTCTGCACCGCGTCGCTCATGCTCCTGCGAATCACCCGCTGGCCGCTTGTGAACATCATGCTCCTCGGGATCGCCGTACGGGGGTACTTCTCCCTGTACCACCTCCTCGCGGTGAGCTTCGCGCCTCAACTGGCCCGGGCGGTGACCGATCCGTTCGTTGCCCGCATGTTCCCGATCGCGGCGTTCGCCGGCCTGGCGGTGATCTTTCTCCTCGTGGATATCCTCTTCATCCCCGGCGACCGCTGGGTGAGCGAGCCGCCGCGATGAACAGGTCGCTCCTCTCCCGGATCATGCCGTTCCTCCTCGCCTTCTACGCACTTTCCCTTGCCGCGTTCTTCATCTACGCGATCGTGACATTTTCCGCCACGAGCTACCTCCCCGGGCTGCGCTGGGAGTACGCGACAAAACGCGCCTTCGTCCTTTTCATGGACTACCTGATCCCCGTCCATGCGGCGGCCGTGGCAGTGGCCGCGTCGCTCTCCTTCGACGCCGGCGCATCGGGGCCCGGCGGGCCGGCACGGCCGTTCAACAGGATCGTCTCTTCGACGCTGGTCGCCTTCCTCGTGCTCACCGCGGTGTACACCGCCCTCGCCGAGGGGGTGGCTCCCGCGACGAGGAGGCGCCTCGCGGACATGCAGTACCTGAGCAGGGTCGCCGGCGAGTACAAGCTGCAGGCCGCGGCCGCGATGGAGGGCGGCGACTACCGCGCGGCCCTGGATGCGATCAACCGCTACTTGGATGTGGATCCCGGCAACAAGCAGATGGCTGAGCAGCGGCTGAAGGCGGTGTCCGGGGCGGTCAGGCAGAACGCACCTGCCCCGGCGATGAAGGCGGCGGGCGCCGGCTCTTCCACGGACGAGGCTGACGCGCAGGCCCTCGTGGAGAAAGCCCGCTTCTACATCGCCCAGGAAGACTGGTTTTCCGCGCACTATTACGCCCAGGCGGCGGTGGCGCTGGACCCCCGCCGGGTGGACGCGCTGCGCCTGGCCTCCGAGGCGGGCAACAGGATCGCGGGCCTCACCCTGGCGGAGAAGGACCGGAAAACCGCCCAGCTCTTCCAGCGCAAGAAGGACGCGTTGGAGAAGCTGGAGAGCGGCGATGCGCTGGGCGCCTACTACGCGTTCGTCGGTCTGGCGGCGGAGAATCCGAAGGACGCCGACATCGCGAACTACCTGGCGGCTGCGGGAGCGGCGGTGCGGAAGGCGGCGTTCTTCCTCGACGAGGCGCGGAAGATCGAGATGCTCCCCGGCACGCAGGGAATCCTCTTCCTCAACCGCAACGATGCGGAATCGACCGAGGCGGTCTCTGTCGGAAAAATGGTGGAACTGCCGGGAGGGGATGCGTACTTCTTCGACATCGAGGCGGTGCGCTACGACGCCTCGGGCAGTGTCGCCTGGCACTTCAGCGCTCCCTACGGTCGGCGGGACGGCGACTCGATCCTCATGCACGCGGTAGACGACAGGGACCCGGCGGTCCAGCAACTTCCACTCTACCTCCAGGGCACGCGGCCGGCACCGGACCGCTTCGTTCTCCGCCTGCTGCCGACGGTGGAAGAGCTGCGTGGCCTGTCGTCCAGCAGGACAGCCCTGGCAGGCATGAGCATCAGCGAAATGTGGCGTCTCCGCGGGCGCCTCGGGTCCTACGGACTCGCGCGCCAGTCGATCAGCGTGGAAATGACGATGAGGCTCGTCATGCCTTTCGCCTTCCTGATCCTTTCAGTACTGTGTACCGCACTGGGATGGGCGATGCGTGTGCGCGGGGGGGAGAGGCTCCCTGTCGCGGGCATCGTCCTCATGCCGCTCCTTCCCATCGTGCTCGCCCTGATGTCGCTTCTCTACCTTCATGCCCACCGTGTGATTATTGGTTTCACGGTCATCGGGTTCGGCCTGACGGTGGCGTTCATCGTGCTGGCAGGTCTGCAGCTCGTTCTCCTTGCCGTTTCCCTGGTCCTGCTTGCGGGGCAGTCGAGCAGGTAGCCCCGGGGAAAACGAATGCCGATCACCGGAAAGCTCCTGGGCGCCCTCATCGGCTCGATCGCGGGCCCCCTGGGCACGATTCTCGGGGGACTCATCGGGCACCTGTTCGACCGTGCGGCAGAGGAGAGGCAGTTCCTCGGAACCGCGTCCGCGGCGCGGCTGGCCGCAGGAGACGGGTGGCGCACCGGCGCCGATCCCGTTTCCCAGGCACAGATCAATTTCCTTACCTGCCTGATCGGGCTGTCCATCTCGGTGGCCGATGCGGACGGCAGGGTCCAGGCCTCCCACGTCGAGG
>JBEKXR010000302.1:0-5389 GCA_049511935.1 Spirochaetia bacterium
CCTCATAACCCGGAGGTCGCAGGTTCAAATCCTGCCCCTGCTAAGAACCAGGTGCTTTCAGGGTATTGAGTTAGAAGACCGCTACCGGAAAACCGGCGCGTGTCCGCAAACCACTGCAGCACGGACTGTAGCACAGCCCGTGGAAGGGAGCGGAAGATGCGCCGTTTTTCATTGTACCGGCGCGGCAAGGTCTGGTATGCGAAGCTGCACAACCAGGCCGCGGGCGGCTACTTGAGCGGACGCTCGACGGGAGAGCGTGACCGAAACGCTGCGTTGCTCGTTGTTGCCGAATTGCTGCGCGACGGAGTCCCTGATCCGAAGCGGAAGGGCACTCGGCCGATTGCGAACGTCTTCGAGGTTCACACGGTTCTGAGCGCCCTGCGTGCGCTGCCGCTGACGATAACGGACGCCCAGAAGATTGTGGGGATCCTCCGCGATCGCCGGCTTGTCGAAACCGAGGTGGTGAAGGCAGGCCCGGGGTCGGAGCCGCTGATTTCTTTCCTTGAACGGTTCTGGGACTTCGACAAATCCCCCTATGTGCGCGAGAAACTCGCCCATGATCACCGGATCGGGCGTCGTCACTGCTACGGAATGACCCTGTGCGTGCGTAAATACTGGAAACCGTATTTCGAAGAGCGGCACCTCGCGGAGATCCGCAAGGCCGACCTGCAGTCCTTCGCGTTGTGGATGAAGGAAGAGAAGGGTCAAAAAGGAAAGTCGGTCAATAACTGCCTCGCAGCGGGGACTGTCGCGCTGCGCTAGGCGCACGCCAACGAGCTGATTCCCGGCAATCCGTCGGCCGGCCTAATGAAGTTCGGCGGGAAGGCCGCACGCCGCGGGGTGCTCACGGAGGAGGAGGTAGTCAAGCTCTTCGCCAAGCCGTGGGCCGACGAGCGCGCTTACCTCGGGAACGCGCTGGCAATGAGCACGGGCCTGCGCTTGGGCGAGGTGCTCGCTATCCAAGTCCGAGACATCGAGGACACCCGGCTCCGCGTGCGGCATTCCTGGTCGAACATCGACCGGCTGAAGGACACGAAGACCGGCGAGGAGTGGACGATTCCGCTGCTCGATGGACTAGGCGCCCGGCTATTGGAGCTCGCCCGGAAGAACCCTCACGGCGTGGGGCCAGCGTCGTTCGTGTTCTGGTCCGTCACCCATGCGGACAGACCGATGGACGGACATGGACTCGCAGACCCGCTGAAGGATGCTCTTATCGGCATGTCGCTCACGGATGAGGACCGGAAAGACCCGGAGAAGGTAAAGCGGCCAGAAGAGTACTGGCACGCTCGCCGTGTTTCCTTCCACGGATACCGTTATCTATACGCCGCGCGAATGGCCGACCGCCTTGAGGCCCGGAAGGTAATGAGCGCACCCGATCATTACCTGGATGACCGAGCCGGTGGCGATGCCCGCCCCCACGGTGAGCCGTTCGAACTCCACAGCGTTGCGCGCGCACAACTGAGCGATGCCCAGGGCTGCGGCGCATGCGCTGCGCGGGGCTGCGTCTCCGGAAAACACCGCTACGATCTCGTCGCCGGCGAACTTGTCGATCTCGCCTCCGTGGCGCTGGATGACCTCCGACTGGCGCTCCAGCAGGCGATTGAGGACCTCCACGACCTGCTCGGGCTTGCGCCGCTCGGTGTAGGAGGTGAAGCCGCGCACGTCCGTGAAAAGAAGGGTTCTGACGACCCGCCGTGGTTCCTGGCCGGTCTTCAGGGCATCGATGGTCCCGGCAGAGACGTACTTGGTGAGCTCGAAGCGCTCTCTCAAGCCCCCGACCATCCGGTTGAACGACCTCGCGAGGGACCCGATCTCGTCCCGAGATTGCACTCTGACGGACGCGTCCAGGTCGCCTGCCTCCACCTGGCGCATCCCGCGGGACAGCACCCGCAAGGGAGTAAAAAGGCTGGCCCGCAGGAGCAGTGGGATCAGCAAGAGCGCGAGGAGGCTCGCCACGACGGTAAGCGTGGCGAGCACCCCGATGCGGGCGTTGAGGTAGCCTGCCAAGCCCGCCTCGTACGACTCGAAGATTACCGCAGGGCGGGTGCCGGACCACGGGAGACCGTGCGTGAAGCTGATCGGCTCTAGCGGAGCGGACGCGCCGCCAGGATGGATCCCCGTCAGCCGGGGTGGAAACGGGGCAGGCCGGCCGTCCGGGGCGGGATCGCCTCCGGTGGTGCTGGCGGCCGCGTAGTTGTATTGCTGCTCGATCGACGGCCCGTAGAAAGGAGAGAGATCCTCGAAGGACATATCGATGGTGCCGTCCGCTCGGAGGACGAGCTGGATGGTGTTCGCGTTCTGGGCTCCCAGTTCGGGGAGGCGGAACCAAGTGACTGTCATCGAGTCTGGACTGAACTTGATGTGAACTCCTTGCCCCCTCGAGGGGTCCAGATTCATGATGAGCGGCGCGATGGCCGGCTGCGGGTTGTACCCTCCCCACCCGTTCTCCCGCACACTCTCGCCGAGGTAGATCATCGGGCCATTGAGGACGTGTATCGTGCGGTAGCGGCCGGAGAAGAACGGGAAATCGAAGTCCAGCCCCGCGACAAAGGGGTGTCCGTAGGCGATGTCCACCTTCTGCCCCAGGTCCGGATCAAAGGAGTCCACCGTGCGGCGGATGTCGTAGCTGTGCAAGCCGTTGAGGGTGAAGCGGATGGTCGAGTGGCTCGCCGGAAGCGGGGGAGGAGGATAGTCTTTGGAGGAGGTCTCGCCGACGAACAGCGCGACGAGCCCCATGGTGCTCAGGACCAGGACGAGGGTGACCCCCAGCAGTTTCACCTGCAGCGTCAGGGGATCGGCGCTGTGGTTGAGGTAGGTGACGACGAATCCCCGATAGAACAGGAGGAGGCCAAGCCACGTGAGGTAGGTCGCCAGGGAGAAAGGAAGGAGGCCGTAGGTCATGGCGAGAGACGCGACAGCTGCCACCGTGGAGCGCAATGAAAAAGCTATGCTTCGTCGTCGCTTTGGCTGTACTTGTTGGCATCGCAGGCTGGCCGCAGCTAAGCGCTCCAACCCCGGACTACATTCTTCCCCCCAACAACCCTTTTGTTGGATCATGGCTCACCAAGATTACTCCAGAAAACGAGACTTTCGAGCTCGTGTTAACCTACAGGGCCGATCTGACAGTTGTCGCGACGGTTCCTGAGACTGGCACTACTAAGGTCGATACATACGACCCGCAGGAGCTTTTAAAACATGTGGTGTGGCTTGACGCGGATTCCTTTGTCATGAAAGCGAAGAAAGCAACTGATAGCGACATGCTGTTTACAAGAGTCAAGAAATAGTTATGAACCGTTCAGCGACCGTCGAAGACGCCTGCGCGGGCGCGTAGAAGGCGTTGTCAGAGAGGAGAATAAAGTCATGAGCTTTTGGGGAGCTATGGGGTTAGTTGTCCTCTTCCTTATCGCCCAAAGCATTTACAGCTACTTTCAGAGAAGGCGGGCAATGCGGCAAGTATGGGCAACCTATAGACTGGTGATACAGACTTTGAGGAAACAGATAGCCGCTTTCAGCAATGATGTAGATTCACTGACCACTATCGAAGAGGGAAAAGGGATGTACAATCTTGGAATGCTCAATGGCTTGAGGGGAAGTTATGAAGCAATCAAAGCACTTGGCGGTTTCGGTAAGTACATCAAAGAAGTAGACCTTGATCTAGAAGCGAAAGAAGCTGAGTCTACCGAAAGGAGGAAACAAAATGAGAAAGCGGATCGGTTTCATGGTTCTTGCATTTCTATTTGCTCTGGCTTCAACCTACGCACAAACAACACGGTACTTCGTTTACGTTACAAACACGGTGAGTAAGAACATATCCGCGTACACCATGGACCCGAGCACGGGAAAGCTTTCAGCGGTAGCCAGCTCGCCCTTTGCCTCCGAAGCGAGCCCCAGCAGTGTCGTGGCAGATCCTAAGGGGAAATTCTTCTACGTTGTAAACGAAGCTGGCAAAACCGTATCTGCATATGCCATCAACCCGAGCACCGGAGTGCTCACAGCGATGAGCGGCTCACCCTTTTCTGTCGGGTTGAAACCCGAGGGTATCGCCGTAGATCCGACGGGGAAGTTTCTCTACGTCGCAAACCATGGTAATGGAACCTTGTCCGCGTTTGCGATTAACTCGAGCACAGGAGCACTCTCTGCGATACACGGCTCACCATTCGACGTTGGGAAGTTCGGCTCGTACCCAACTGGCATCGCGATCGACCCGACCGGGAAGTTCCTCTATGTCGCAAACTGGAGCGGAAACGTACTTGCCTATAGGATCAAGCCGAGCACCGGAACACTCACCGAGGTAGGCGGATCGCCATTCTCCACCGGGAGCGGCCCTTGGGGTGTGGCTGTAGCACCGACGGGGAAGTTCCTCTACGTCACCAACAACGAGGGCGCTGCCATCTCAGCTTACACACTCAAATCGAGCAGCGGAGCACTCACGGAGGTAAGCGGCTCACCCTTCGCCGCCGGGAAGTCACCCACTGGTCTTGCTTTGGACCCGGCAGGGAAGTTTTTCTACGTCGCAAACAATGGCAGCGCTAATGTCTCGGCCTATTTGATCAACCCGAGCACAGGAGCGCTCTTGGCCGCGAGTGGATCACCGTTCACAGCTGGGACAAGCCCCGAAGGAGTCGCAGTAGACCCGACGGGCAAGTTCGTCTACGTTGCAGACCATGCAGGAAATAGCGTATCTGCTTACAAGATCAACCCAAGTACCGGGGCACTCTCAGCGGTAGGCGGCTCGCCTTTCCCGGCAGGGTCAAACCCCTCAGGTGTCGCAATTGTAGCGGTCACGGGTCCTTGAGGGAGCAAGACCCGTAGCGATTGAGACCCTGAGAGAAATCTGGGCCAATCGGCACAAGGAAAGATTGAAAGGCACCGACGCCCTGAAGCAACTCGAAGAAGCCTCCAAGTAAAGAAGGGTTTCACAGGGGGGGTGTAATCAACACGGCAGGGCCTCAGCGCGTTCGTCCTTGCCCAGCTACGCGTGACGTTTCAGCCCCTCAGTGGACGCGCACAGGCTCTGGTGGCCCGCGGTGCAACGATCCGCCCCCCTGTGTCTCAGTACCCCCCTCTAGTGAGCAAAGCGGGCTGATCCAATAGATTCGCCCTGTCTCCTAATCAGGTGCCCTATAGATGGAGCAACTATTCAAGATACTCATCGAAGTTGTTGACTGGGAAGTCTTCCGCCCACTTCTTCAACACCAGCTCGAAACACGACCGACAAAGCCGTACGCCGTCGGTCTCCTCATGCATGATTACCTCGCGGATTGTGGCCACACGCTTCCCGCAGTGAGCACAGTTGAGCAGGCCAGGATTGAAGACGTGCGCTCCCAGGATCCGCAGCTTCCTGCAGATACGGTCAAGGTTTTCGAGTGTCCCTCGAGGATCCATCTTG
>JBEKXR010000303.1:0-8503 GCA_049511935.1 Spirochaetia bacterium
GACAAGCTCCCTCAGTTTTTCCGCCTGGTCTGCCATCTCAGGTCACCCTCCTGCGCTTGGTTGTCAGGCCCTCTGTTGCCGGGACGACGGCCACGGCAGATCCGTTGAACCGTTTCTCCAGCGCGTCACGGTCGATCCGGAAGCCCTCCATGTTCATCAGCAGCCGCACGGGGGTGGCCTCTTCCAGGTCCTGCGGCACCCCCTGCCCGTCGCAAAGGTAGCCGATGGGAGTGCGCTGCCGCGCGAGGCAGGAGAGGACATTGCCGATGCGCATCGTCTCGTCGAGCTTCGTGAGGATGACGGCACGGTATCCGAACGGCGCATACTGCCGAAGGATTTCTTCCGTGTCGCTCGCCTTGGTCGTCGCTGCCAGGGCGAGGTAGACGCGCGCCTGGCCTCCGCACGCGGCGAGGATCTCCTTCATCTCCGCGAGCTTGCCGAGGTCCCTCGGGCTCCTTCCGATCGTGTCCACGAGGATGAGGTCGGTATCCTGGTAGAGGGCGATGTTCTTCCTCAGATCTTCGGCGCTCTCCACGAGGCTCACCGGGATGCGCATGATCTCCGCGTAGGTCTCAATCTGCTGCTTGGCGGCGATCCGGTAGTTGTCAATGGTGATGATGCGCACGCGGCGGGCCGGCGTCCGGCCGTCGCCCAGCCCATAGATGGCGGCGAGCTTGGCGATGGTCGTCGTCTTCCCCACTCCCGTGGGACCGACGACGATCACGATCTTCGCCCCGCGGGCCGCGAAGCTCAGGGGGGGATCGATGTCGATCCGTTCTCCGATCCATCCCACCGCGGCGTTCTGCAGCAGTGGATAGTTTTCCAGCGCTTCAAGGGTAAACTCCCGGCGGGCACGCTCGCGCAGCCCCGCGATGTAATCGGGCGCGAACTCGTTGGACGCCAGCAGCTCTTCCAGCTGGCGCAGGGAGGGATGCAGCTCGGGGGCATGCGCCGGGGCGGCCACGGGGCGGTTGTCAAGCGATTCGCGAAGTCCCTGGATCTCCTGAAGCAGCACCTGGAGCATCTGCTCTTTTTTCACCCCGTCCAGAATCGCCCGTTTCTGTTCCTCCACCTCAGCCTTCCTTTTCCTGTTCCCGTCCTCGGAGAGGTAGCCGGTCACCTCCACGCCTTCGGAGGAAAAGAGCCCGAGAAAGCCCCCGAGGCGGACGCTGCGGTGCGTGAGGATCCGGGCATCCTCACCGTAGGTGATCTTCATCTTGTCTATCGCTTCGCGATTGGATCGGGCCTGGATCGTAAAGTATTGCATGCTCGTCGACACTCCTGCTCAACCTTCCAGCCGTATCTCACCGAGGGATTCCACGGTGATGTCCGAGGCCACCTCGAGGCTCGAGAGAACCGCGAGGTGCGGGATTTCGCGGGCGGTGCCCGACTTCACCAGCGGCCTCGCCGCCTCGGAGCAGAGCACCACCTCGTGGAAGCCCTGCTCCTGGACGGCCTTGACCGCGTTCACCAGGGTGGTGATCCACTTGCGGTGCAGCGCGGGGTCCAGGCCGGACACGATTCCCCGGTTGGTCTCCAGCCGGGAGTCGATGATCTTCTTCTCCAGCGACGGCTCGATCGTGAGCACCCTCAGCACCTTCTTCTCGTCGCAGTACTGCAGGCAGATCTGCCGGCCGAGGGATTGTCTCACCTTCTCGATAAGGAAGCCGATGTCCTTGGTCACCCCGCCGTAGTCGGCGAGGGTCTCCAGGATCGCCACCATGTTGCGCACCGACACACGCTCGGCGAGAAGGCCCTGGAGGACCTTCTGGATCTCGCCGATGCCCAGCGCCTTCCTCACCTCTTCCACCACGGCGGGGTAGTCGGTCTTCAGCGTGTCCAGGATCGACTGCACCTCCTGCCGGCCCAGGATGTCCGCCGCGTAGCGCTTGATGATCTCCGTGAGGTGCGTGGCGACGATCGACGGCGGGTCCACCACCGTGTAGCCCAGCCTCTCCGCGCGCTCCCGATCCTCTTCCGTGATCCAGACCGCGGGAAGTCCGAACGCGGGGTCCTTTGTCGGCTCGCCCGGGATCTCCTCGGTGGCCTTGCTCGGCTGGATGGCGAGGTAGTGGGCCATCTTGATCCGGCCCCTACCGACCTCCACGCCCCTGATCTTGAAGGAGTATTCCGCCGGCTCCAGCCGCATGTTGTCAATGATACGGATGCGGGGCACGACGAGGCCAAGCTCCAAAGCCGACTCCCGGCGGATCCGGGTGATGCGGTCAAGGAGCTCCGCGCCCTGCTCCTTGTCCACCAGGGGGATCAGGCCGTAGCCGATCTCCAGGGAGAGCGGGTCCAGAGGAACGACGGGTGATATCTCGGCGGGAGCCGCCTTCTCCCGTTCGGCGACCTCCCGGCTCCGGGACTTCTCGTCTTCAGCGATCTGCTTGCGGGTCAGGGCGAAGCCGAGTGCCCCGATGAGGCCCGCCAGCGGGAGGAGCACGTACCAGGGAAAGCCGGGGAGGAAGGACAGCAGGACGAGAAACGCCGCGGAGATCAGGTAGGGCCGCGCCTGGCTGGAGAACTGCTTCGTGATGTCCTTGCCGAACGAGGAGTCCGAGATGGCGCGGGTGACGATGATGCCCGTGGCCGTGGAGATGAGGAGCGCGGGAAGCTGCGTCACCAGCCCGTCTCCGATGGACAGGGAGATGTAGGTGTCGAGTGCCATGGTCCAGGATTCGTGGTGCAGCGTCATGCCGATGATCAGTCCGCCGACGATCTGGATCGCGGTGATGAGGATGCCGATCCGCACGTTGCCGGAGATGAACTTCGAGGCACCGTCCATGGAGCCGTAGAAGTCCGCCTCGCGCTGCAGTTCGTTCTTCCGCCGGGTCGCCTCCTCTTCGGTGAGGAGCCCCGAGTTGTACTCCGCCTCGATGGCCATCTGCTTGCCCGGCAGCGCGTCCAGGGTGAAGCGCGCGGCCACCTCGGCAACGCGCGTGGCGCCCTTCGTGATGACGATGAACTGCACCGCGATGATGATGATGAAGATGATGAGACCGATCACGTAGCCTTCGACGCCCCTGGTGCCGACCACGAACGTAGCGAACGCCCGCACGATGTGGCCGTTGAACTCGTGACCCTTGGACAGGATCAGGCGCGTGGTGGAGACGTTCAATGCCAGTCCGAAGACCGTGGCGATCAGCAGCAGGGTCGGGAACACGGAGAACTCCAGGGCGTGCCGCGTGTACAGGACCGTGAGGATGATGAGAAGGGAGATCACGAGGTTCACGGCCATGAAGATGTCCAGGAGCACGGCGGGGATCGGGATGAGGAGCATCATGATCACCACGACCACGCCGAGGGCGACAAGGACGTCGCTTCTCTGGCTCCAGAGGTTTCCGACAACCGCCCGGGCGTCAGCCATGGTATGTCTCCCTTACCGCTGCGCTCATCCGGTTGCCTCCACTGCTTTCCCGCTCAGCTTGTACACCTCGGCGAGGATGATGGACATGGCGTCGTAGAACTTCTCGGGGATCGTGTCGCCGATCTCCACTTCCCGGAACAGAGCCTGGGCGAGGGGCTTGTTCTCCATGAGGGGCACCCCGTTTTCCGCTGCCACCTCCTTGATCTTCTGCGCGACGAGATCCGCCCCTTTCGCCACCACCGTCGGGGCGACCATGAGGGCGCGGTTGTACTCCAGGGCAACGGCGTAGTGGGTCGGGTTGGTGATGACCACGTCCGCCTTGGGCACCGCCTTCAGCATCGTCCGCCGCATGATGTCCCGCATCCTCTCGCGAAGCCTGCTGCGGGTGAGGGGATCTCCCTCGTACATCTTGCGCTCTTCCTTGACTTCCTGCTTCGACATCTTGAGGGACTCGATGTGCTGCCGCCTCTGGAACCAGTAGTCGGCCGCCGAAAAGACGAGGAAGGCGATGGCGGATTCGAGCACGATCCTGAAGGCGAGCTGCGAGATCAGCGACACGCCCGAGAAGAACCCTGAGAGGGCGAGGCGCGTGAGCCGCGGGATCTCGGAGGTGATGTTCAGGTACGCGATGACCCCTATGACGGCGATCTTCACGATGGATTTCGCAAAATTGAACAGGGCCTCTCCCGAGGCGAAGGATCGCTGCAGCCACCGGCCGAACCGCGGCACGACCCTGTTGAAGTCCGGCGTGATCGGTTTCACCGTGAAGAGGAACCCCACCTGGATGACGTTCCCGAGGATGGCAACCACGAACACGATTGCAAGCACGGGGAGCGCGATCTTCGCAAGCCAGCTCATGAAGGCGCTCACGAGGCTCGCGTTCAGGGCGTCGGGGCTTGCCGCGATGGAAAGGAAGAACATGAGCATCTGGACGGATGACTGCAGGATGTACCCTCCGAGAAGCCCCAGGGCGGAGATGCCGGCAAGAAGGACCAGGGAGGAGCTCACGTCGCCTGACCGGGCGACCTTGCCCTCTTCCCGTGCCTTGCGGATCTTGTGCTCGGAAGGCTCCTCCGTCCGTCCCTCGTCCTCCGCCGCGAACCATTGCAGGTGAACGTCGAACGCGGCGCTCGGCACGGAAGTCCCCGCGAGGAACAAAGGCATCACGTCCGCGCGCGTCCCGCCGAGCGTTCTCATCTGTGCAGCGCCCCCGCCGTCGTGATGAATCCGCTCAGGCTCTGGAAGCTGCCGTCGATGATCCTCTCCATCGCGGTCATCAGGAACGGCATCGTGGCAAACAAGAGCAGGAAGGACACTCCAATGGAGACAGGGAAGCCCATCGTGAGGATGTCCATCTGCGGTGCCGCGCGCGCGAGAAGGCCCATGGCCACGGACACGAGCAGGAGCGTGCCGAGGATGGGGAAAGCGATCGTGAGCGCGCTCTGGAAGAGCCCCCCGAGCCCGTTGATGAGAAGCGTGATGATGCCGTCACGGTGCGTCACGAGGTCCATGGCGCGCAGGTACTGGAACGAGCGCTCCACTCCCACCAGGAGGAACCTGCTCATCCCCGCGGTCGTGATGAACACGAGCATGGCGATGAGGTTGAGAAACTCTCCCATCAGCGGGACTTCGACCTGGGACTGCGGGTCGAACACGATCGATGCGCTGAAGCCCATCTGCAGGGAGAAGAACTCCCCCGCGAGCTGGAACGCGACGAAGATGAGGTTCAGAAGGAAGCCGATGAGCAGGCCGATCCCCACCTCCCCGAGCACGAGCAGTCCGTAGTCCAGGGCGTTGGAGGGGATCGGGGCGCTGGACGCGAGCACCGAGGGGAATACCGCCGCGGAGATGAAAAACGACATTCCCACCTTCGCCAGCTGGGGAATCGAGGAGGAGGAGAGCAGAGGCGCGAGCTCCACCATCGCAATGATGCGGAAGAAGACGAGGAGGAAGAGGCGGATGTTCGTGACAAGCGCTTCGATCATATGTTCGAGATCATCGAGAACAGCCGGTGAGGGTCTGCTCCTGGATGGAGGTGGTGGCCTGGAGGATGGCGACGATCAGTCCCACCGCCATGGCAATCAGGAGGATCGGCCCCGCGATCAGGAGGGTTTCCAGCACCCCTTCCCGGACGAGCTGAAGCGCCATTCCCATCGTCATTTGAAGCTCCTCACGATCTGCTCCGTGAGCATGCCCCAGCCATTCACGAGGACGAACAGGATGAGCTTGAACGGCGTGGAAATCATGACGGGCGGGAGCATGATCATGCCCATCGACATGAGCGTCGAGGCCACGACCATGTCGATGATGATGAATGGAATGAAGAGAAGGATTCCTATCTTGAACGCCACTGTCATCTCGTGGATCACGAAGGCGGGGATGAGCACGTAGGTCGGCACGTCGGCGCGCGTGTCCGGCTTCGGCAGACCTCGCATGCTCATGAACAGGCGGATCGAGTCGGCGTCATTCCCCATTTGGTTGAACATGAAGGTCCGCAGCGGCTTCTCGGCGCCCGTGAACATCTCCTGCACGCCGATCTTCCCGTCGCCGAACGGCTTCACGGAGTTCTGGTAGATCGTGGTGAACGTCGGCCACATGATGAACAGGGTGAGAAAGAGCGCGAGGCCCATCATCACCTGGTTCGGGGGCGACGTGTTCAGCGAGAGGGCACGGCGGATGAAGTCGAACACGATCGCAATCCGCAGGAAGCAGGTGGTGAGGATCAGGATGGAGGGAGCGATCGCGAGCACCGTGAGCAGGAGGAGGAGCTGCACGGAGAGCACGACCTCCCGGTTGTTGCGGGCCGAACGCACGTTCAGATCGACGAAGGGCACGGGCAGGTTGCCGGCGTTCTGCCCGCCCGGAGTCCCGGCGGCGGAAGCCGCCGGGGCACCGCCCGCGGAAGCCGTCGGGGTGCCGCCCGCGGCCTGGGCGAATGCCCCGAGCGGGAAAAGCAAGGCGAGCAGGACGGCAAGGAGAATCGCGGCGGGTGCTCTCTTCATAGCTTCTTCAGCCTCTCCCGCTGTCCCTTGAGAAATCCGATGCCGTCGCCGATCGTGAAAGGCCGCTTTGCCGGCCGGAAGATTTCGGAGAGTGTCTGCTGGAACGTACGGCGTCCCGCCGGTGCCTGCTCCGCGGCCTTGAGGCGCACCGCGTCGAGGCTCTCCTTCTCGGTGATCTCCGCGATCAGCTCCACCCCGCCGTCCGAGGAGCCCACGAGGTAGATGCTGGAGCCGACCTCCACGAGGTGGAGAGAGCGGCTTCCCGAAAGGCCGCGGGAGCCCAGCACCCGGATGAGGTCGTTCTCCTGGATCCTCCGCCCCGTCCCCCTGCGCAGCAGCCAGAACAGGACGTAGATGACCCCGATCACGCACGCGAGGATCAGGATCATGCGCACGAAGTCCCAGGTCGAGACGCCGGGCGTGGCCGCCGGTGCCGGAGTCGAGCCGGCAGCCGGGCCTCCCGCGACCGGGTTTCCCAGCGGTATCCTTGATTCGTCCAGCGTTGCCCCCTGCCCCGAGGCATTGCCGGCCGACGTCTGATTCGCCTGCGCCGCAAGCGGCTGCACGGCGACCGCGAGCACCAAAGCGGCGCACGCTGCGCACACGGTAAGCTTTTTCAGATTCCCCCTCCCAGTAAAAATCTGAAATCGTCCAGCGCCCGCCCGAGCACGGTACCCCGTGCGGGGCGGAGCGCCTATGTCGCTATGCGAGCTCGTTCATCCTGTCGATCTGCGATACGATCTCCGTGACACGTACCCCGAAATTCTCGTCGATGACCACGACCTCTCCCTTTGCGATGAGCTTGTGATTCACGAGGATGTCGACCGGCTCGCCCGCGAGCTTGTCCAGCTCGATGATCGTGCCCTCGCCGATCCCCAGGATGTCCTTGATCCGCTTCCTCGTCCTGCCCAGCTCGACGGTCATCTCCATGTACACGTCCATGAGCAGCCCGATGTTTCCCTGCTCTCCCACCATCTGGGCGGGCTGCAGGTTGGCGAACTGGACCGGCTGGACGTTCGGCGGCGCCATCGCAGGCCCCTGCGCGGCGCCGCCGAAAGCCTGGCCGAAGGTCTGCTGGAAACCGGCAGGGCCGCCGAGCCCGGCCTGCGGCTGGGCGCGCGGCGCGGCGGGGCGCGCGGCCGATGGCGAGGGTCCCGACGGCATGCCGGCCTGCGCGAAGGCAGCCGCGTCGGCGGCCCCGCTGCCCGCGGAGAGCGACAGGATTTCCTTGGCCAGCGAAAGAGAGAAGACCTCGGTCATCGTCGCGTTGGGAAAGCCCTCGATGGAGATGGGATAATCCACGGTGACCGCATAGTCTCCCTGCGGCACGCGCACCTGCTGCCTCTTGGCCTGGCGGAGGTCCGGCGGCGCCGTCTTCACCATCCGGCTTACCTGGTTGCCGATGGCCGTGGCCGCCGTGCCGGTGATCTGCGAAATGGCCTCGGCCACCGCGGAAAGGGAGGCCTCGTCCAGCTCGCCGCCGGGCTGGCCCATCATGAGGCCGGCGATGTTGCCCGCAACGCTCGCCGGGATGAAGTAGGAATGCTCGCCCTGCAGCCCGTCGGTGAGATCCACGCGGACATCCACGACGTCCTCGGGCTGGCCGCTGGTGAGCTCTCCCGGGGTGCGCGCCTTGACGGCAGGATCGCCGATGGTGACCGTCTTTCCCGTGAGAATGGAGAGGTTGGAGCCCTGGCTCTCCGTCACCCCTCGGAGCATCTCCTGGAAGGCGGCGCGTTCCCCGTCGGAGAGAGGGGACGAGGCCGGGCCGGCCCCCGTGTCCATCTCTATCGCATCCGTCCCCTGCAACAGGGCGTCGATCTCGTCCTGCGAGAGCGATCCGTCACTCATGCTTCCTCTCCCTCATCCGCGACGAGCTCCTCGAACTCCGCCTGCTCGATGTCCTCGAGCTTCTTGAGAACCTGAACGGCGATCTTGTTCCCGACGACACCGGGCCGGCAGACGAACTTCCGGCGGTCCCCGATTTTCAGCATCATCGGGTCGCTCACGCGCACGTTCTGGAGGCGGATGATGTCCCCCGCGCGCAGGGTGAGCACGTCGCGCATCGTAATGTCGATCGAGCCCACCTCCGCCACGAGCGCGATCTCGATCCCGGCAAGACGGTCGCGCA
>JBEKXR010000304.1:0-5349 GCA_049511935.1 Spirochaetia bacterium
TCTCATGGAGCAGCGGCAAGGACAGCTCCTGGACCCTGCATGAGGTACGGCGGAACGGCAGCGTCGAGATCGCCGCGCTTCTCACCACGATCACGGAGCCGTTCGAGCGGGTCTCTATGCACGGCGTGAGAGTGTCCTTACTGGAGGCGCAGGCAGCTTCCGTTGGGCTGCCGCTGGTGAAGGTACCGATTCCCTTCCCATGCTCGAATGAGCAATACGCGGCGCGCATGAAGACTGCCATGGAACGGGCGCTCAGCGAGGGGGTTTCCGCCATGGCCTTCGGCGATCTGTATCTTGAAGACGTCCGGCGCTACCGCGAAGAGAACCTGCACCCCCTCGGCATGCAGGCGATCTTTCCGCTCTGGGGCATGGAAACGAAGCAGCTTGCCGAGCGAATGATTGATGCGGGCCTCCAAGCCATCGTCACATGCCTGGACCCGCGCAAGGTACCACGCACCCTGGCGGGACGGGCCTTCGACCGCAGTTTCCTCGCTGCGCTCCCACCGGACACGGATCCCTGCGCGGAGCGGGGCGAGTTCCACACGGTAGCCGTTGCAGGGCCCATGTTCTCCTATCCTATTTCAGTAGCGATCGGGGAGACGGTGGAACGCGACGGCTTCGTGTTCACCGACGTGACCCCGAAAGTCTCCCTCCAGCATCGGTGATCGCATGCGGAAGAGTTGAATGCGACCAGCCATCCGGTGCCAACCCTGACTACGACCACACCAACGGTCACGAGAGGCGCGATCCTGCGCGTCGTGTGCGGCTCGACTTGCAGAGCCCGGCGGTTCTTTGTGTCGTTCCCCTGTTGAGTGAGTATTTTTATCGAAGATGACGCTTATCTGGCCGGGGATTTTGTGGCTGCTCGCGCTCGTACCCGTCCTGATCGCAATCTATATGCTGGTCCTGAGGCGGCGACGGAAAAACGCCCTGCGCTACGCAAGCCTCGTTCACGTGACAGATGCCCTGGGCCGCGGACCGGGGTTTCGCCGGCACGTACCCGCACTGTTGTTCCTTCTGGGCGTGACGGTCTCGATCGTGGCGTTGGCCCGGCCATCCGCCACGATCATTCTGCCCGCGCAGCGGGGCATTGTAGTCCTGTCCCTCGATGTGTCGGGCAGCATGAGGGCCAAGGACATCAAGCCAACCCGCATGGACGCGGTGAAGGATGCGGCGCGGACCTTTGTGAACGCTCAGCCGCGCGGAGTGCGGTTCGGCGTCGTGGCCTTCAGCGGGACCGCAATCCTCGTTCAGCCACCGACCACCGACAAGAGCCAGGTGCTGGCCGCCATCGAGAGATTGAGGCCCCAGATGTACACGGCGATAGGCAGCGGCCTGCTCACGGCGCTGGACGCAATCTTCCAGAAACCGTCGGGGGAGGCGGCGGACTCGGCGAACGCGCCCCTCGCGTCGGCTGCCCGGGATCAGGAGCCCCCGCCGGTGGCGCCCGGCAGCGACTCGAGCGCGGCGATCGTCCTCCTGAGTGACGGGCAGAGTAACCAGGGCCCGGACCCGCTCGATGCAGCCGAAAAGGCGGCCAACCTCGGAGTTCGAGTGTTCACTGTCGGAGTGGGTACCCGGGAGGGCGCCAATATCAGCCTCGAGGGGTTCACGTTCCACGCCATCCTCGACGAGGCTACGCTTCGGAAGATCGCACTGATCACCGGGGGCAGCTACTTCAAGGCGAGCAGCGCGGAGGAGCTTCGCGCCATCTATCAATCCCTTGGCACCCGGCTCGAGCTGGAAAAGGAGAATACCGAGATCACGGCGCTCTTCGTCGCAGCTGCGCTCGGGTTGTTCCTCGTGATGGGAATGCTCTCGATCGCGTGGTTCAACCGCCTTCTGTAGGCCCTGGCGGGTCGCGCGCGTTTCGGCCCTTTGAAACTCGAACGTCGCGGTCATTGAGGGCTATCTGCGGTCTCGGGGTTTGCCCATGATCTATCCCCCCTTTTGGGTGCATAATTGTCTCAGGGGACAGACAGAGAAGGCTACAGGAACGAGGCGGGAATGAGAGCGGAAGAAGAGCTGCGTAGAAGTGAGCAGCGCTACCGAGATCTCCTTGAGCAGGCTGCCGACGGGATCTTTCTCCTGGACGAAAATGGCAACTTTCTCATCGCGAACTCGGAGATCTGCAGGATTTTGGGGTACACGCGCAAAGAATTGCTCCAGTTGAACATCCTGGACACTTATCCCGAGGAGCTTCGCGACGTGGGTAAGGGGCGTCTCGATGAGATCAAGTCGGGCGAGAGAATGCGGTTCGAGCGGACGATGAAAAGGAAGGACGGGTCTGTCTGCCCCGTCGAGATGAGCGCGAGAAGGCTCACAGATGGAAAAATACAGGGGATCGCACATGACATCACGGAGCGCAAGCGCACGGAGTCCGAGCTGGCTCTCGAGCGCAGTCTTCTCAACGCGTTGATGGAGAACATACCGGACTATATCTACTTCAAGGATGCCGAGAGTCGCTTCATTCGCACCAGCAGGGCGCACGCACGGATGTTCGGCCTGCGTGATGCCCATGAGGTCATTGGCAAGACCGACGCGGACTTCTTCTCAGAGGAACATGCTCTCAGAGCCTACGAAGATGAGCAGCGCATAGTTCGCACCGGCGAGCCTCTCGTCAACAAGGAAGAGAAGGAGACATGGCCCGATCGCCCCGACACACGTGTCTTGACAACGAAAATGCTTTTGCGCGGCCCGCAAGGGACCATTCTAGGCACGTTCGGCATTTCCCGCGACATCACCGAGCGCACACGCATGGAAGAGGCCCTGAGAGAGAGCGAGGAAAGGTACCGCCAGCTTGTCGAGCTGTGCCCGGACGCAATCCTCGTTCATCGCGAAGGCAAGATTGTTTTTGTGAACTCTTCAGCACTGGCCCTGTTCGGCGCAGCGGACCCAGGGGCTCTCCTCCGGAGAGACGTGATGGATCTCGTACACCCTGATTTTCGGGAGATTGTCCAGGAACGCTCCCGCCGGATACAAAAGGAAGGTGAGTTCGCCCCGCGCGAGGAACAGAAATGTCTGCGCTTTGACGGGACCGCATTCGATATCGAGGTCTCCTCGGCCCCGATTTTTTACGAGGGGGCACGCGCATCGCTGACCATAATTCGAGACATCACCGATCGCAAGCGCTCGGAAGAAACATTACGCAGACGGGTCGAAGAGATGGGAGCGTTTCAGTCCACCCTGCTCGAACTCACGACGCCCCACGAGCAGTCTCAGTTGCTGGAGATCATCGTCGAGCGCGCAGTCTACCTGCTGCACGCAGACGGAGGAGGTCTCTATCTGTGCGATTCGAAGCAGCAGGTGGCGCGCTGCGTCGTGAGCTACAACACCCCGAGCGATTATGCCGGCACCATCCTCAAGTACGGCGAGGGTGCGGCCGGCGTGGTCGCACAGACAGGCAAACCGCTCGTTATTGACGACTACCGTACATGGTCGCGTCGGGCTGTTTCTTTCGAATCGGACAAGCCTTTTCGGACAGTGGCATCGGTGCCATTGCTGTGGCAGGGTCAGGTGACCGGCGTGATTCAAGTGCTGCGCTACCAGGAGCGCAATCCCTTCAGCCAAGCCGACCTTGAACTGCTGTCCCTCTTCGCCAACCATGCGGCCATTGCGGCGGAGAACGCACGCCTGCTCGATGGGCTGCAAAAGGAGCTCAGCGAGCGCAAACAACTCGAGGCAGAGCGGGAAGAAGCGACGCAAAGGCTCGAGTTCGTCGTCGGCGCGACCCAGACGGGATTTGACATCATTGATGCCAACTACGACATGCAGTACATCGACCCGGCACGCATGAAGATGTTTGGCGACTATCGAGGTCGCAAATGCTACGAGTACTTCCGGGGCAGGTCTTCGCCCTGTGGCAATTGTGCCATGATACGCGCCCTGGCGACCCACACGGTAGAGGTGACGGAGTCGACGAACCCGGCGGTGGCGACGCGCCCCACGCAGGTCACCGCGATACCCTATCAGACGGAGTCGGGCGAGTGGATGGTGGCCGAGGTGAGTGTCGACATCAGTGAAAGGAAGAAGGCTGAAGCCGAACGTCTCGAATTGGAACGGCGGATGCTGTCGGCGCAGAAGCTCGAGGGATTGGGCATCCTGGCGGGAGGGGTCGCTCACAATTTCAATAACCTCCTTGCGGTAATGCTGGGATACGCGCAACTGCTCAGGGACAAGACGTCGGCGGAAGTCGAGTTCAAGGCGGCAGTCGATGAGATCATCAAGGCGGGCTTTCGTTCCCGCGACCTTATTGGCCAACTCCTCGCGATGGGGCGGAGGCAGACATTCGATCTCGTGCCTCTGGACCTCAACCAGGTCATCACGGAATCACGCACCTTTCTGCGACAGGCGATCCGTGACAACGTCACGATTGAGTTTCGACTCGCCTCCACTCCTTGTCCTGTCATGGCAGACGCGGGGCGCATCGAGCAGATTCTCCTGAACTTTGCGCTGAACGCGCAGGACGCGATCCTCCGAGACGGGAGCCTGATCTACGAAACCTCAGAGACGGTCCTGGATGGAGCCCGCGCACGGCGTCATGAAGACATGGCCCCGGGCCGATACATCCTTCTCACCGTCAGTGACACCGGCGCGGGCATGGATCGGGAAACCATGGACAGGATCTTCGACCCATTTTTCACGACGAAAGAGGAGGGCAAGGGCACGGGCCTGGGACTTTCCACAGTCTATGGAATCGTGAAGCAGCACGGCGGAAACATCGAGGTCGAGAGCGAACCAGGGCACGGGACCCGATTCAAGATCTACCTCACTCGAACCGACGTGCCGCTTCAGCGCTCCCGAGATGCCAGTCCGACACAGGACAGGGAAGGCACGGAGACTCTTCTTCTGGTGGAGGACCAGGATTCGGTCAGAGTGCTGCTTGGCCGTCAACTGCGGAGCCTTGGCTACACCGTCCTGGAGGCTGCCAGCGGGACGGATGCCCTGCGAATCGCCGCCGAGCACAAGAGCGATGTGCACCTATTACTGACCGATGTAATATTGGAAGGCATGAATGGACTGGAGCTCTACAACCTCCTCACCCGCGAGCGCGCAGGAATCAGGGTTCTCTACGCGTCAGGCTACACGAAAGGCGTGCTGACGAATCATGGCGTGGCGGAGGAAGGTGTAGACTTCATCCAGAAGCCCTTTGACATGCATGCGCTGGCCGCAAAGGTGAGAGAGGTTCTTGATCGGGATTGATTGCCGCAATCGCCACCCCTGGGGCGACGCGGAAGGTACACTTCGCTTTCATAATTCTTGACGACGTGGTTGCGGACCACCGGTGTGGAGTCCGAGATCGAAATTCGCCAGGTGTTCGACCCTGGGGACTTCGGTCCCGCCCTTACA
>JBEKXR010000305.1:0-5346 GCA_049511935.1 Spirochaetia bacterium
CTTCCAGCCGCTGGCGGATGAGCCTGATGTCCGTCAGCACGGAAAGGCTTCCAATCTTCCTGCTCGGGCCCTGGGCCTCCGCCAGCGGCTTCATGACCGTGGCTACCAGGTCCGTGCAGCTTCCCACCGGCTCGGCAAACACCACCTGGGGAGCAGCGATCTCCTGGAGCTCTTCCAGCATCCTCTGAAAATCCGGCAAGTTGCAGCAAAAGCAGCCTCCGGTGACCTCCGAGGCCTTGATCCCCAAAGATTGAAGAAAAGCGGTGTCGACGAGGTTGCTGCCCTGGTCGTTGGTGATGACGCCGACCGAAACACCGCGCTTGATCAACAGCCGGCTCGCCTCGAGAATGGCAGTAGTCTTTCCGCTCCCTAGAAAGCCGCCGACGAGGTGGACGGTCATCGCCGCCTCTGCAATCCGCAGCGCTCCTCACTGGAAGCGGCAGCCTGCATTCAGATCGACTCCCGCACAACGATGTTGGCCTCGATCAACAGCGGCGGGCACGCATCTTCGTGCCCCTCCATGAGGCGCTTCAGGAACGTGAACGCCTGCAAGGCAATCTCCTGGATCGGGTAGGAGATCGTCGTGAGCGCCGGCTTGACGTATTTCAGGATGTCGATGTCGTCGAACCCAATCAGTCCAACATCCTGGGGCACGTGCATGCCCCATGAGCTCACGTGCTCGAGGCTCTGCAGGGCGTAGATGTCGCTCGTGCACATGATCGCGGTCCGGACATGCCCGTTCTTCAGGGCATCGGCGAGGGAGTCCTTGAAGTGCTTCTCCCGCAGCACCACGGTGTCCATTTCGTTCTCCCTGGCTCCTTGCTTGAATCCTTCCAGGCGTTCCTCCACCTCGTAGATGTTCTCTTTTCCGCGGTAGGAGAGGGGCGGGCTCACATAGACGATGCGTCGGTATCCTTTCTGGGCCACGAATGCCACGGCGCGCTTCATGGCCTCCCTGTCCTTGATCCCGACGAAGGGGATGGACTGGGAGATCCTGTTTCCGATCGTCACGACAGGCGCGTGCAGGCTCTTGATGAAGCGGACAAACTCGTAGCCCTTGCTGGTGGGAACGATGAGGATGCCGTCCACGTTCAGTCCCGCGAGGTGCTCCAGGCAGTCGCGCTCCTGTGCAAGATCGTGGTTGGAGTGCGTAAGGTAGACGAAATACCCTGATTCCTTTGCCACCCGCTCCACGGCGTTGACCAGCTGGGCAAAGAAGCGATTGTCGAGGTCGTAGACCACGATCCCGACCGTCATCGTCCTGCCCGTCTTCAGGCTGCGGGCCACCAGGTGAGGCCGATAGCCGAGCTCGCGGCTCACGCGGAGGATCTTCTCCCGCGTCTGCGGGTTTATCTCGGGGCGGTTGTTGAGCGCCCTGTCCACGGTCCCGACAGAAACGCCGCAGATTCTCGCCAGTTGCTTGGATGTAATTCTCACGTGCCCTTCCCGTCGTTGATCGTCACCCCGTCGAGGTTTCCGTAGAGGGGCTCGACATCCCACGTGCGCGTGCGCGTTTTCGCGTCCACTCGCTCGCGGTAGATGCCCCATGCGGCCCCCGTGCTGAAAAAGCAGGAGAACTCCGCCTGAGGGATTGCCGGCGCGAACGACATGCGCTTCCGCGTCATGTCAAAGCGGAACCCTGACAGCGCCGGCAGGAGGGACCAGCTGGCAAGGGACCGCACGTAGTGATGACCGCATTCCACTTCGTTCCAGGGATTGCGTTTGAAGCCGTCGTGGCGATCACGAACTGCTTTCACCATTTCCAGCCCCTCGTCAGTATGACCCTCATAAATGAGGTGGGCGGCCACCTGGTACTCGATGCCAGTCCAGACCTCGTCGCAGTACACGAAAGGCAGGCGAGGGCGCCCGCCATGCGGCCACGTGCAGAGCAGGAGCCCGGCCTCGCCGTCCAGGACGTAGGTTCGCTGGGCGTTCACGTGTCCGCGAAGGTCTTTGAGGAAGTTTCTCTTGTACACCGACTTGATTGCCTTCCTGACGTGCTCCTCGGGGAGCACGTAGCCGAGCCCCGCAACGTGGGCAAGGAGCTGTCCAAGGAGCTGGTCGGAGAGACAGCCAGTCCCATACTGGTAGCGGTACGCGTTCACGTCCTGGAGGAGCTGCACGTAGTACTCCCCGCTCCACAGGAGGGAGTCCAGACGCGCGCTTCCGCGCTGGAAGGCGTCCTCATATCGCGCGCGGTGCGCCTCGTCGCCCAGGTGCGCGGCCATGGCAGCGCCAGCCTTCAGGGCCGCCAGGAAGATCGAACCGGTGAGGGAGTTGGGGCCGTAGAACTCGATGTCGTAGGTGTTGTGCTGCTCGCTGTCCAGGACGCAGTCACCGTCGCTGTCCCAGAAATCGAAAGCAAAATCGAGGGCGCGCGCGGCGTTCTTCCAGAGGGAACGGAGGAAGTCATCGTCGCCGCACAGCTTCCAGTCGCGGTAGAGCCGGACCACCGCGCCGAGCTGGCCATCCGCAGCGGGGAGCATGTCCCACTTCGAGAGACCGAGAATCCGCCGCGCGCGAAAGGCCATCCGCCCCTCATCGTCCGTCTCGACGTTGAACTCCACGCGCCGCATCGAACGCTCCAGCTCGGGGAAGAGGAAGGCGAGGCTCTGGGTGTAGTTCCAGACGTGCGTGCAGCTCCCGTCACAGCATCCGTCCGTGTCGTGGCAGCCTTCCCAGGAGACGAAGGTGCCGTCTTCCAGCCGGAAACACGTGGGGCTTCGCAGGACGGTGATGTTGCTGGCGAGCGCATCGATGACGTACGGCGGCAGCGTGCTGGTGTACAGCGCGCGGTGAAACCGCCGCGAGAGCTCCTCCAGACGCGCGAGGTTTGTGACGAGGTAGGAGGCCACTGCCCAGGCGTCGGCGAAGCGAAGCGCGTAATGATTCTTCATGACCGGCACCGGCTCCTGCTGATTGGCATCTCGGTGCCAACCGCGCAACCGGTTGGGGAAATGCCAGGTGATGAGGAACTCGAAAACGGCACTTGTCCGCGGGCCGATCTCCTGCGTCAGGCAGAGGCTCCCGACGATCGGGCGGTCCTCCTGGTAGTGTATCCTGCTCCCGGGCGCGTGAAACGCCGCAGTGTGCGAAAGCCTTCCGTGCGTCGAGAAGTCGTCCCAGAAGTCCTGGATGCCGTCGAACCACCCGCCCGCGAGCCATGATTCCTTGCAGGTGAGCGAGCTGCCCGTGCTGACCAGTGCCATGGTGCCGTACGGCAGCGAGTCCGGCGGGAGGCCGGAGTTGGAATAGAACAGACCGCGCAGCGCTCCCTCATCCCGATAGAGGTTCTTTCCCCCCGGGTGCACGAGCAGGTTGTTGAAGGAGTCGAATCCCTTGAATCCCACGACATTTGGGAGGGAGCCTGCTATCGAAACGACGAGCGGCTTGCCTGACCGGTTCCTGACGCTGTAGCGGAGGATTGCTCCTGGTATCCCCGACTCGTCGGCGTTCAGAGGCACAAAGGGAGTGAAGGCTTCCAGGGCGACATCCATGGGGAGATCAGGATCTCGGAAAACCACCCTGGCGAAGGGATACTCGCCCGCGAGCTCGGATGACATCATGTGCGGGAGGCCCGCCACCATGCCCGTATTGAACCCATGAGAGTTGGCGTAGGGAGGCTGCATGGGTGCCTCGAGGATTCGAGCGATGTGTGAGCCGTCCCGAGAGTCGCGATTCCTGCTGCAGACCGCGAAGAAGGAGTAAGGGATTTTCAATCCCTTGGCCGGCTTGTTGAAGATCTCCCAGTCCAGAAGATCGCCTCGGGATCCAAGTGAGATGTTGCCCGTGCCGATACCCCCGAGGAGAAAGGCGGCCTGAGTGGCCGTGTGAGGAAAGTATCGTGTGCGTACTTTCGTTTCTGCCTTGCGTCGCATAAATCCCTATTTCCGTGTACGATTCAGTACTTTATGCCAGCTCTCTTGATCTGTCAAGTCCTTGGCTGTAAATAGCAAATTGCATTAAGTAATTATATTACAAATACTTAACATCTTATTTGGAAAGGGAATTTTTTCTTGACAGCAATGAGACACTCATGATAGTATCGTGTACGATAACGGGATTTAGAATGAAACAATCTGCATCGAAGGGAGGTGTGAGGCAAGGCGTGGAGATTTCGAGGTGAAATGACCTGGTAAGAACAGAGGCTATGCGCCCCCTGTCACGATGAAAAAGCAAATTCCGGTCAGTCGGAGGAGGTATTTCATGAAAAGAAGATCAAGCTTTCTCCTTCCCTTGCTCGCGTTGGCGCTGCTCATGGCATTGCCGGCCGTCACGGCCGCGGCAGCTCCAGAGGCGAAAGGGACAGTCACGTTCGTTTTCTGGGACTATGGCCCCGACGTCCAGAAGGGATGGGAGACTACCCTGACAAGTTTCAACACGGAAAACCCGGCAATCAATGTCCAGCTGGTGGGCGCGCAGGGCAACAGCTGGGGCGAGTACCTGGACAAGGTTGCCACAATGATTGCCGGCGGCAAGAAGCCTGACACGATGTGGGTTGCAACGGAAGGCATCCGCCAGCTTGCGACGAAAAAGCTCATACGCCCGATCGATGACCTGGTCGCAAGAGACAAAGCGGAGCTGCAGGAATACTTCAACGATGTAGCGCCCTCCCTGGTGGATGGCACCCGGGTTGATGGCAAGCTGTACGGCTTCCCCTACAGCTGGAACAACATGGTCATCTGGTATCGGCCGAGCCACCTCAAGGCGGCCGGTCTTGCCGCGCCGAGGCCGGACTGGACCAGGGACGATTTTCTGCGCTACGCGCAGAAGCTGACCAAAGAGAATGTCTACGGATACGCGGTGGAGAACGCCTACTTCGTCGGCACGATGCCCTGGCTGTTCGCAAACGGGACGAGCCTTTTCGATGATCGTTTCACGAAGGCCACGGCGAACGATCCAAAGGTGGCTGAGGCGATGCAGTTCCTCGTGGACCTGGTCCACAAGTACAAGGTCGCCCCAGACCCTGCCGGGGTGAGCACGTTCAACATGTTCCAGGCAGGTCAACTTTCGATGTTCGGCGCCGGACGCTGGCCGATCATGACGTTCAGCAAGGATGCCTCTTTCAAGGACTTCGACATCCAGCTCTGGCCGAAGGGGCAGACCCAGATCACCGAATACGGCGTGGACAATTTCCCCATCTTCACCAGCTCGCAGAACGTGGAGGCAACATGGAAGCTGGTGAAGTACATGGCGCGCAAGGATGTGCAGGCGCAGATGGTCGGGACCATGGACAGGCCCGTCGGCAACATTCCCGCGCGGAGATCCCTCGCGACGAGCCCCGATATGGCGTCGATACCCAACTACAAGGTGTTCTACGCGTCCCTCAACAACGCCAAGTCCGTA
>JBEKXR010000306.1:0-5313 GCA_049511935.1 Spirochaetia bacterium
TCGTGCTGCTCCTCATCCTTGCTGCCCTCATCGCCTTCTTGATCTGGCGCCTGACCCGGGGAAGGCTGGTGCGCTTCACTGTACTGATAGAGGACACGCCCGTGCAGGACGAGGTCATCTCTCTCCGAGCAGGGCGCGAGCTGTTCCTCAATGACATCTCCTCGGTCTTCTCCCTGGCGGCCAGGCGGACGGGCAAGTCGGTGGCGAAGTTTTCGATCAAGGAGGCGAAGGTCAGCTTCGAAGTCCTCAAGCAGGATCGGTTTCCGAAATTAAAGGACATCCCGCCGGATGCGCGGGGGAAAACATTCGTCCTGCGCACGGAGTCGGGCAAGAACCTGAGCATGAAGGTGCAGTCCAGGGAAAGGAAGAAATAGACTGGGAACGACGGCTGTCTTTCTTTTCGACGTCGGGCCTGTACAGGAAATCCCTGGTTTCGACGAGGATTACCACTACTCACTGCTCCCTTTCTGGGGAAACCACTGCCTCGCGGATTTCCTGGTCGCCACCTTCGGCTCTCCGTCAGACACAGAGCTGACGTTCACACTCGGGGAGGCGGCCCGCGGCACGACCCTCGCACTCTCTTCACGATGGAAAAAACCGGTTGCCCGAATCCACGTCCTGGAAGACGGCCTCGCGGGCCTCGTCCGCCTGATCGAGAGCACCGAGGCGGACCGGGTCATCCTGGCCTCCACTTCCTGCGTCTTTCTCGCGGATGCGGAGGCCCTCCGCGTTCGGATCCAGGAAACAGGCGATCACGTCGTGAAGCTTTCCGTGGCCCGGACTCCCGTGGAGGCGTACATCGCCCGGCGCGCGCATCTCGCCCGGCTTCTTGCAGGCGCGGTCGAGCGCGATACGGGCAGGAAAGGGCTTCGCGAGACCCTTTTCGACGGGATCCTCCACGATTCCATCGAGCTGATCGTGGACGTGCCGGGGGAAATCCTGTTCCAGAACGACCTGATGGAATACTACTCCAACAACATCTGGGTCGTTGCCAACTGTGAGAGCGAGCGGTTCCATTCCGCCCTGTCGCGCCTGCCCGAGCTCGCAGAAAAGGGTGCGGAGTCGCACATCGCGGAACGCGGATCCATCCGCAATTCATGGCTCGCTTCCGGCGTGGAGGTCGAGGGAAGCGTCGAGGATTCGATCCTGTTTCCCAACGTCGTCGTCCGCCGCAACGCGCTCGTCTCCC
The DNA here is from genome assembly GCA_049511935.1 of Spirochaetia bacterium. Classification (GTDB taxonomy): domain Bacteria; phylum Spirochaetota; class Spirochaetia; order SZUA-6; family Fen-1364; genus Fen-1364. The sequence continues at coordinate 1,190 of JBEKXR010000306.1, forward strand.
GCTCGGTCGTTCTCAACGGGAACCGCATCGGCTCCGGGACTGAAATCCAGAGCGCCCTCATCCTCCCGTTCACCTCGGAGATGCCGCGCCCGACGCCGAACATCGGTGACAATTGCGCAATCGGCGCGCGAACCTCGACGATGAAGAACACGGATTTCCCGTCCCACATCCACAATGGAATCGCCGTGGTCGGCATGAACGCGGACATACCCAATGGCTTCAAGGCGGAAGCGGCAACCTACATCGCACCGGGTGTGCCCGCGAGCGTCCTGCGGCGGATCAAGATACTGAAGAAGGGCGGCAGCGTCCTCAGGGATCGATCCGTGACCCTGCCCGGGGCAGGAAACGGATCCGGGGCACGCTCGTGAAGGAGCTCCAGTCCGCAATAGACTTTCTCACGCGCACGCGGCGGTTCATCATCACCGCCCACGAAACGCCCGATGGGGATGCCATCGGCAGCGAGTGCGCCATGCTTCGCGCGCTGCGAAGCATCGGAAAGGACGCGATCATCCTGAACGCCGATCCCACGCCCCGCAAGCTCGACTACCTGGACGCGGACAGGTTTGTGCGCGTGCTGGAGAGCGAGGATCAGCTGCCTCCGGATATCCAGGAGTTCTCTCTGCTCATTCTGGACACGAACGACGTGCACAACATAGGCCAGATCGCTGCTCTCGTTCTCCCGCGCGTGCGTGAACATTTCATCATCGATCACCACGAGCGCGACCGCGACGACGTGCGGGGGGGAAATTTCATCCAGAAGGGGGCTTCCTCGACGTGTGAAATCATCTACCAGCTCCTGCGCGGAATGAACGTGGCGATCGATTTTCCCATTGCCCAGGCCCTGTACACCGGCATCGTGTACGACACCGGGTGCTTCATCTATCCGAAAACCACCGCCTTCACCTTCGAAATCGCCCGCGACCTCGTCGCCGCCGGCGTCCAGCCGAACTTCGTCTATTCCAGACTCTACGAGAGTAATTCGATCTCCGCCCTCGTGCTCCAGTCCCGCGTCCTCGCGACCCTCGAGCTGCAGTATTCCGACCACGTGTCGATCTTGATAATGCGGCGCGAAATGATCCTTGATTCCCGGGCAAACTACGAGGAGGCCGACCAGTTGATCAACATCCCCTTGCAGAGCGAAGACGTGCGGGTTTCGGTTTTCTTCAAAGAGAATCTCGAAGGGCTGCTCCGCTGTTCCCTGCGCTCGAAAGGCAACATCGACGTGGCGGAGATCGCCCGGCAGTTCGAGGGCGGCGGGCACAAGACCGCCGCCGGGTTCAAGTGCCGCGACTCCATCGAGGCGACCAAGAAGATCATCCTGGACGACCTGAGGAAATACTTCTCATGACCGCGCGCCGCGTCATGACCAGATTCACCTCGATCATCCTTTCTGCGGCAATGTGCGCGCTGCTTGCTGCCTGCCAGGGAAGGGGCGGGACGGGTGTCGTGCGTGTGGTTCCCAAACCCCTGGCAGGAGCCGACGGGCCGGTGCAGACCTCCGCGGGTCCCGAGCGCACCGACTCGTCGGCCCTGCGGCCGCGCATCTGGATCGATCCCCAATACACGGTCCTCCAGATCATCAATGTCAATCTCGACCAGGACCCGGACGAGGAGCAGGTGATCGCGGTCAAGCGGATCACCGACGTGGGCTCGCCGGTGCGGCTGCTGGTCGTGGACGCCGATCCCGCACGCGGCACGTACTATTTCCAGAGTTGGGAATCCGACACCAGCGCGACCGACCTCAGGGTGTTCTCGCTTTCCGCCAGGGACCTCATCGGCGATCACTCCCTGCAGATCGTCGCCAGCGGCATGAACGACGCAGGCAAGCTCACGCTCGACGTGTTCCGGCTCCTGCCGCCGAGCCAGGGCAAGGGACTGCTGTACAGGCCTGTCTGCCAGCTCGTCGCGGACGAGATTTCGGTCGACGAGAGCGAAAGGCCGGACAGCTACGCCACGGACCCGAAGCCGGGCAGCAGCTTCCCCATCGTCGCCTACCTCCGCGATCCGGACTCCCAGAACGTCATGGACCTCGTGCGCATCCGCTACGCGTGGAATACCGCCGAGGGCCGGTACGTACCGGGAGCAGCGGAAAAAATCCCTGGAGAAGAGGTCCAACAGGCGCAGCTGCGCACGCTGTTCACCGGCTCGGGCGAGCAGGCGTTCGAGCAGTTCATTTCCGGCTCGTGGGTGCAGGTCGTGAAGGATTCGTTCGGGTCCATCATTACCTTTGATCCCTTGGGGCGCAGGATTTCCCTCTCGTCGGGCAACACCCAGGAGGCGTACCTCTGGCGCGAGTCTCACCGCACGATCTACAACAGGCTTCTCGCGGTGGGCGAGAACGAAACTGTCCTCCAGATTCAGCTGATCCGTACGTTCTCCATTACCGTGAACGATCCGAACACGATCACGGTTACGATCATCGGCAACGATTCCGGCGAATCGCCGACGATGAGCTACACGAAGGTGAACGACGATATCCGGCAGAAATTGATCGATCGTCCCGATGCGCAGGCCATCCTGTCCCCGCTCGTCCTGACGGGCCGGTATACGGGCACGCAGGGACTCGCGGTCGATTTCCAGACGCCACGGCTCACCTGGACTGACAGCGACGGGCGGCGCACAGGCACGTACGTGTTGTTTTCCATCGGGGGCGGCACGATCATCACGACCCGTTTCCGCACGGACACTGGGGAGCCGGATCGGATCAGCTCGTGGCTCGTCGACTACAAGGAGAAAAAGGATCCAACATCCGCGATGCGAACCTTGACGCTTTCCCCGGTGCAGATCACGGTCAACGGGTTCGAGGAAGCCAACGGCGACGACCTTTCTCTCCAGCAGTACCAGGATCTGAAAAAAAAATAGCTGCCGCGCCGCCGGAGGCGGATTCTGCGCCGCCGGAGGCGGATTCTGCGCCGCCGGAGGCGGATGTGACGCCGCCAGAGGCAAAAGTTTCTTCGTCGCTCACTTTTCCTGTACCAGGAATCCGCGGAAACCCGCGTCTGAAAGCCTTTTCAAGACGTCTTTCGCCGCATCGATCTCGAGACCCTTCCCGGCAAGCACTCGGTAGCGATCCTTTCCCTGCGCGACATCGTGCACGACCGCCGCAGAGAACCCGCGGCGGGTGAGCTCGGACAGCAGATCGTCCGCATTCTCCTTCACGAGGAACGAACCTGCCTGGACGGAGATCAGGGGCGATGCGGACTGGACCGGCTGGGCCGCCGGAGAGGTTTCCGCGGGCGTCAGGGGCGTCTGCGGCTGCGGGCCAAGCCCGGAGTCGGCAGGCGGTGCAGAATCCGCCTTCGGTGGCGCAGATCCTGTCTCGAACGGAGCGGGGGCGGGCATTTCAACAACGATCGAGTGCGGCGCTCCCGAGCCGGTGGGAGACGGTCCCGCGGCCAGTGCCGTCTCCGGCGCCGCCGCAAACCTGGTTCCCAGCTTTGAACGCGCAACCGCCTCTCCAGCCGCATCGCCGCTGCTGCGCGCGGCCTGGTACAGGATCCAGAGAGCCTTCAGCGCAAGGTCAGGATTGCCGGTCTGGTCTGCCAGGCCGATCAGCGTTGCGCGCGCAGCCGAAGGCGGACTCTGCGCCGCCGCACGATCCCCGGCGTGCATGTCGGAGAGAGCGCGCAGGAGGAGCTCCGCGCTTCCCCCTTTCCCCTCCATCTGTTCCAGGCTCGAAGCCATCACTTCGGCGTCATTCATCTGGAGAGACAGGAGAAACGCGGATACGAGAGTCGAATCGGATGCACCCTCGGCGTGAGCTGCCATGTAGGCGTTGCGCGCTTCCTCGATGCGTCCCGCCAGGTCGAACAGTCGCGCGATCCTCTCGAATTGGCTGGCAGCGCCCGGCACGCCCTTTCCTGACTTGAGGAATCGTCCTGACTCATCGAGGAGCCGTGGCAGATCCTGTTCCACGCGCAGGTACGTGCCAAAGACCATGGCAGACCCGGAGGCGCCAGGGTTGACGGCCAGCCAGGCGGAAAGAAGCCTTGCCGCTCCCTCCTGGTCTCCTGCCTTCTCGAGTTGCCGGGCATGCGCGATGAGAGGTTCTGCCGGGACGTCGAGCACGGGAATGAGAAACAGGCAGGCCATGATGACGAGGTTACAGGCACTCCGCGCGGAAC
>JBEKXR010000307.1:0-5285 GCA_049511935.1 Spirochaetia bacterium
ATGGTACGAGAACTACCGCGTGAGGCGGTACGGCTTCCACGGGACGTCCTTCCTGTATGTGTCGAAGCGTGCCTCGGTTCTGCTCGGCAAGGCCCCCTTCTCCACCAATCTCATCTGCTTTCACATCGGGAACGGCTCGAGCGCAAACGCGGTGAAGAACGGCATCTCGGTGGACACCTCGATGGGATTCACGCCCCTCGAAGGCCTGGTGATGGGCACCCGGGCCGGCGACCATGACCCGGCAATCGGCTACTACGTGATGAAGAAGGAAGGCCTTCGGCCCGAGGCCATGGACAGCATCCTCAACAGGAAGAGCGGCGTCCTGGGCATCACCGACAAGTACACCGATCGGCGCGACATTGAAAACGGCGCGTGCCAGGGAGACAAGCGCTGCCAGCTCGCCATTGAGATAGAAGGATACAGGCTGAAAAAATACCTCGGCGCCTACTACGCGGCCCTCGGACACGTGGATGCGATCGTGTTCACGGCGGGGGTCGGAGAGCGCGGCCCGATCACCCGCGAGAAATGCCTCGACGGCCTGGAGGACATGGGCATTGTCCTGGACAAGAGGAAGAACGAAATCTCCGTGACGCGCAACGCGGAGACCGAGATCACGGGCCCCGGCTCCAAGGTGCGCATCTTCGTCATTCCGACGGACGAGGAGCTGGTGATGACGGAAGACACGCATGCTCTCCTGCAGGGCGAATACGACATCCACACGAACTTCACCTATTCATTCCAGAGCAGGAGCTACGTGAACAAGGCACGCGAGGAAATGCTGCGGGCGGAGCTCGCGGAGAAAAAATCCCTCGCGGAGGTGATTGCGAGACCCCGCTGATTCTCGCTCGATCCAGACTGTCACGCGCAGCCGCGCTGCGACTTCTGGCGATGACCGCAGTGCCGGGCTGATGAGTTGAACGCGGGCGGCGGTATCTTTCGAAGGTATCTCTGGACATTTCGCCACCCCTTCCCTATGCTGGAACAGAACCAAGGAGGAACTCGATGGGCAGCCTGCAGACGCGTTTCATGGGACTCACTCTTTCCAACCCGATCGTGGCGGGATCGAGTGACCTCACGTCGAACGTGGACAGCATCAAGAGGATCGAGGAGGCGGGCGCAGGGGCCATCGTGCTGAAGAGCCTTTTCGAAGAACAGGTCCAGCTGGAGCGCTTCAAGCTGGAGGAGGATCTGGAGGCTGGAAACGACCTGTACGGCGAAATGGCCACGATCTTCCCGAAGCTCCAGCACGCGGGAGCGAAGGAACACCTGATGTGGGTGAAAAAAGCGCGGGAAGCGGTGAAAATCCCCGTGATCGCAAGCCTCAACGCGGTGGCCCGCACCACGTGGGTGGAGTACGCCCGGCAGCTCGCCGACCAGGGAGTCGACGCCCTGGAGCTGAACTTTTTCGCGACTGCCCGTGACTTCGATGTGGCCGGCAGCTCAGTGGAAGACGAGCAGCTGCAGATTGTCCGCGAGGTCCGCGCGGTCGTGAAGGTTCCCCTCGCGGTGAAGCTCAGCGTGTTCTACTCGAATCCGCTGAATCTCATCGGGAAGCTGGACCGCGAGGGAGCAAGCGGGTTCGTGCTGTTCAACCGCTTCTTCCAGCCCGACATCAACACCGATACGGAGTCCATCACCCAGCCTTTCAATTTCAGCATCCAGGCGGACAACAGGCTGCCGCTGCGTTTCGCCGGCCTCCTTCACGGGAAGATCAAGGCCGACGTGTGCGCGAGCACCGGAATCATGACCGGATCGGACGTGGTGAAAATGATCCTTGCCGGCGCCTCCTCCGTGCAGGTGGTCACCGGTATCTACCGCCAGGGAGTGAAGTCCATCCGCACGATGCGGGACGAGATCACCCGCTGGATGGATGCCCGTTCGTACGGCTCGATCGAGGCTTTCCGGGGGAAGCTCTCCGCAAAGAACGCAAAGGATCCCTGGGCCTACACGCGCGCGCAGTACGCGAAGATGCTCCTCAGCCCGAAGGAGTTCACCGAGTCCGTGAAGAGCTAGGACGGCCCTTCGCGGCCGGCGGGCGCCGCGCGTGGATGGACGCGTACGATGGGGCCCGCTACTATGTGCGGAGAATGAAGCGCAACACCCTCCTCATCGTCCTTGTCGTGGTCGCGGGCGCGTTCCTCGTCTTGAATCCTCTTCAGCTCTTCAATCGCAACGCCGGGACTCCCCGCCGGCCTGCTCTGGAGGCTGCCCGGCTGGCTCCGCTGCTCTCGTACGCCGAGTCCTCATGGCGTTCCCCCGAGGAGTACATCCTTGCCGCGTTCGCCCGACACGACGTGGTCCTGCTCGGCGAGTTTTTCAAGATCAGGCAGAATGTGAAGCTCGCGCAGGATCTCATCCCGCGTCTCTCCGCCGCGGGCATCAGGAACCTCGGCATCGAATACGCGCTTTCCGACGACCAGGGAGAGATCGATGCGCTGCTCACGGCACCCGCGTGGGATGAAAGCAGGGCACGCGCCATCACGTTCCACTGGCTGGTCACGTGGGGGTACCAGGAATACATCGACCTCTACCGGGCAGCGTGGCAGGTGAACAAGGGTCGCCCGGCCGGGGCGAAGCCCTTCCGAATCGTGGGGCTGAACGTGCGCCAGAACTGGGAGTCACTGAAGGGGCAGAACGACCTGGGAAACCCGAAAGTCGTCGCAAGCATTTTCGCACAGGGCGTGCCCGATGCTCACATGGCCGACGTGATCGACCGCGAGTTCACCCGCACGGGCGAAAAGGCGCTCGTCTTCTGCGGCACCCAGCACATCTTCACCCGCTACCGCAGCCGGGGTTACGAGAAAAACGCCGCCGAGATGAAGCTGCCTGAGACGCGCCGGGCCGGGAACATCGTCTACGAGAGGATAGGTTCACGGGTGTTCGCCATCTCGCTCCATGCTCCCTGGCCCGATCCGACCCAGAAGACGGGTCTCGCCTACCCGGTAGACGGCGCGGTCGACGCGCTGATCGATGCCCTCCCGGCGGAGAAGCGCAGCGCGGGATGGGACACGGCGGGAACGCCGCTGGGTGCGCTGCCCCTCGGCCGCAGCCCGTACTCCGACGGCGCGCAGACCGGCACTCTCGCCGACCTCTTCGATGGGTACGTCGTGCAGGGCCCGATCTCCGCGTACGCGATGGTGACTCCGATCAGGGATTTCATCCAGCCCGCCGACGCGGAGAGGGCGGGCAGGGAGTTTCCGGGAGTGAAGCCGGCCTCGCCGCCAACAGTGGAGCAGTTGAACCAGACGATCGTGGACGACGTGGATTCGCTGGCAAAAGCCCTGGCACAGTTTCAATAAGGGGCATGACCCTGACGAGTATTTCTGCATGACCCCGCAGGAGCTGCGCGTCCGATACGAAGACCCCGCTCTCATCGTCGTGGACAAGCCCGCGGGCGTGCATACCGCGCCTTTGAGGCCCGGAGAGCCCGGTACTCTCATCGAGATGGTGATCCGATCCTATCCGGAAGTGGCCGGGCTGCCGGGGATCAAGCCCGTGGAACCGGGTCTCGTGCACCGCCTCGACAGGGCCACGTCCGGACTCGTGGTGATCGCCCGGACCGTCGAGGCATTCGATGCGTTGCGACGCTCCTTCGCCTCCGGCGGGGCACGCAAGCTCTACCTCGCCGCGTGCGCGTGCGCTGATGAGAGCCTCGACAGCAGCAGGCCGCTGCGAATCGAAAGCAGGTTCGCCCCCTATGGACGCGGACGCGCCATGGTGCGCCCGGTGTTCCCGGGTGAAAAATCCCGGAAGCTCCTGAGGTCGGCGAGCAGCGAAATCTACGTCACCGAGGCCCGGGTGACCGCACGCGGGAACGGACGAATGATGCTCTCCGCGTCGATCCTGAGAGGGTTCCGGCACCAGGTGCGCGTGCACCTGGCGTTCCTCGGGTTCCCGATCCTCGGCGATCCCCTGTACGGCGCCGCGGTGCCCGCGGGTTTCCCCGTCCGGATGTACCTGCATGCGGCGCGCATCGAGCTGCGCCACCCGACGAGCGGCCTCCCGATCGAGGTCGAGGCTCCCCTGCCGGCGGAGTTCACCGGTCTTATCGATGAGGGAAAGGAGCATGATCATGAGCGAGATCTTCCGCGACCGTGACATCATCTCCATTACGGACTTCTCCCGGACGGAAATCCTCGAGCTCTGCGCCGCGGGACGCAGGATGGAAGAGCTGGAAAAGACGGGCCGGCGGAACAGTCTCCGCGACGCACTCAAGCACCGCACGCTCTCCTACATGTTTTACGAGCCCAGCACCCGCACGCGCACGAGCTTCAACACCGGCATGCGCGAGCTGGGGGGACGCTACGACGGGTTCTCGGGCACCGAGGGAACGTCGGTGATGAAGAACGAAACGGTTCGGGACACCGTGACGATGATGTGCGCCAACCACAACGATGTGCTCGTCATGCGCCACCCGCTGGACGGGTCCCTCCAGTGGGCGGCGGACGTGGCGAATATTCCGGTGATCAACGGCGGGGATGGGAGGAACGAGCACCCCACGCAGGCGCTCCTCGATGTCCTCACGATCTTTTCGCTGCGGGAGGGACGCCTCGACGGACTGCGCATCGGGTTCGGCGGAGATCTCTCCCACGGGAGGACGGTGCGGTCGCTGAGCCTCGCCCTGTCGCATTTCGACGACATCACGATCCACTGGGCCGCGGAGGAGTTCCTCGGCATGCCGCCCGACCTCGTGGAGCTGCTTGCGAACCGGGGAGTGAAAGTCGTGCGGGACGTCACCGTGCGGGACGTGATGCGGCAGGTCGATTTCTACTACATGACGCGGCCGCAGCTGGAGCGGATGTCCTCCGAAGTGACGCAGAAGGATATCCTGGCGATGATGAAGCAGTACCGCATCGACTTGGAGAAAATCGAGGGGTTCGATGTGCGCGTCCTGCACCCCCTCCCCGTGAACAGCGAGATCGCGGAGATCGACTACCGGGTCTACTTCACCCCCGCGCAGGCCTTCTTCTCCCAGGCCGAGTACGGCATATTCCTGAGAAAAGCCCTCCTGCACGAGATGCTGGGTCACGAAGGCTACCGCCGCTACGACGCGCGGCTGCCGAAGGAGCTGGGGATCGGGAACAACAGGCTTCCCCGGCAGATCCAGGGCGTTGCGCGGGACGGCATGTTCATCGACAAGATCCGGGACGGCACGGTGATCGACCATCTCCGGCCGGGCACGCTGCGCGCCGTGAGCGACGCGCTGGACCTCGAGAACCGGGGATTCTCGTGCACGACGGCCACGATCGCGGAGAAACCGAATCCATTCATCAAGACGAACCTCC
>JBEKXR010000308.1:0-5281 GCA_049511935.1 Spirochaetia bacterium
GAGCCCACCGCCGCCCTCAACGCTTCCGAGGTGGACAGGCTCTTTCAAATCATTGGAACGCTGAAAGCGCGAGGGAGAGCGGTCCTCTATGTATCGCACAGGCTCAATGAGGTCTTCCGGATTGCGGATCGGGTGACCGTCCTCCGTGACGGCAAGAGAGTCGGTACTCGCCCCATGGCGGAGCTGGATGAGGGATCGATTGTTGCGATGATGCTCGGCCGCGAGCTCGATCTCCGCCGGATTCGGGAAGAACGGCTGGAAGAAGGAGATGGGGGAGTGCCGATACTCTCCGTGAAAGGGCTCACCATTCCGGGCGGTGTGCGAAACGTCTCTTTTGAGCTGCGGCGCGGCGAGATCCTCGGATGCGCCGGTCTGATCGGGTCCGGCCGGGACGAGCTGACGAAGGCCCTCTTCGGACTGATCCCCCACAGTGGGGGCAGCATCCATCTCGAAGGACGACCGCTGGTCCTGCGGAGCCCTCTCGACGCGATGCGAGAGGGGATCTCCTTGCTGCCGGAAGACCGGAAGACTGAGGGTATCTTCCCGGACCTCACGGTGCTTGAAAACCTGGTCATCAACTCGCGGCCTTCCCACCCCACGCGAGCCGGGTGGCGGGCGTTTATCGACCGGTCAGGCGAGCAATCTGCATACGACTCCATTCGAAGCACTCTCAACATTCGGGCCCAAAGCCCGGGACAGCTGATCGTCAAGCTGAGCGGGGGTAACCAGCAGAAAGTGATGATCGGCAGGGCGCTCGTGAGCAGTTCCCGCATTCTCCTCCTCAACGAGCCCACCCGGGGGGTGGACGTCGGAACGAAGCTGGAGATCCATTCGCTCATCCGCAAGCTTGCGAAGGATGGGCTCTCGATCATCGTCAGCTCCTCGGACGTGCCGGAGCTCGTCAGCATAAGCGACCGCTGCCTCGTCCTGAGTGCGGGAAAGGTGGCAGGCCTGCTGGGCAAGGAGGAGATCATCGAGCAGAACATCACCGCGCTTGCCATCGGGCAGGAAGCGGTGCGCGAAGTCTCGTGAAACCGATTGACCGTTCGGATCCCGTAGGCAGGCGGAGGAGGACCGCAACCTCGCTCAGGGTCCTCCAGTTTTCGGAAAGCATTGGCGTTACGGTGCTCCTTATCCTCGTGGTGATCGCAGCGTCCGTCACGGCTCGCGGATTTTTCACTTACACGAACATCACGAACACCGTGATCATCGCCTCTATCACGGCGGTCACTGGTTTTGGAATGACATTTGCAATCGCTATGGGCGGATTCGATCTGTCGGTCGGCTCCGTGCAGTCGATGGCCGCGATCACGGCTGCCGCTCTTCTTTCGGGAACGAACGTGCCGTTGGCGATCGCGGGCGCTTTGATCGTCGGGCTCGCCATTGGGCTGACCAATGGCCTCATCATCAGCAAGCTTCGGGTTTCCCCCTTCGTCGCGACATTCGGGATGATGAGCATCATTCGGGGCGCTGCCTTGCTTGTGACCAGGGGGCAGTCGGTTCTCATTACAAACCAACCGGCATTCGCAGCGCTCAACAACGGGAAGATGCTCTGGATCCCCGTGCCATTCATTATTGTTTTGGTCGTGTTCGCGGTCCTCTATGGCGTTCTGCGACACACTCCCTTCGGGCGGCACGTCTGCGCCCTCGGCGGAAACCGGAAGGCGGCTATCGCCTCCGGCCTCCGCATCGACAGGATCACGATCGCGGTTTTTGGAATGGTCGGCCTCACCGCGGGTGTGTCAGGTGTCATGCTCAGCTCTCAACTCCTTATCGTGGACGGCACTCTTGGAACCGGGTTTGAGCTGCAGACGATTGCCATCAGCGTTCTCGGCGGTACGAGCCTGGCAGGGGGAAGCGGGAATCTCGTCGGTACCCTTATCGCTTCGCTCCTGATCGCGACCATCAGCAGCGCTCTCAATATCCTCAAGGTGGCCGCGTTCTACCAGTATCTGTACCTGGGTCTCCTGCTCGTGTTGGCCCTCTACTTGGATACGTTGCGCCGGGACATCCTTGCCGCATCCATTCTCAACACGGGGAACGGCGCGTGAAAGGGGTCGAGACAGGCAGCCCGAGGGCGCCCGGGCGACTCGGTGGCCGGGGGGCGGTCGTCGATTCGCTTCTCAAATACTACATCCAGTGGCTCCTGGTGGCTGCGCTCGTCGTTCTGGCCGCGCTGAATGCGAACTTCCGGCAGCCCAGGAACCTGGAAAACATCCTGCTTCAGTCATCGTTTGCAGGGATCGGCGCTGCGGGAATGACGCTCCTCATCGTTGCGGGCGCATTCGACCTCTCGGTGGCCGGGATCCTGGGAGTTTGCGGCGTTGTGATGGCAACGCTTGTTGCAGGCGCGAACACCTTGCTGGGAATTCTTGCGGCGCTAGTCGTGGGTGCGGGGCTGGGGATCGTCAACGGATTCGTTGTCACGAAGCTTCGAATTCCGGCCTTCATCGCAACTCTTGGCATGATGAACGTCTACCTGGGGATTGGATTCATCTGGACAAACGGGCAGGTCGTCAGTGTCGCAAAACCGGCCCAAGTGACCCTCGGGACCGGCGTTGTGAGCGCGGCAAACCCGGTCCTGCTGACCCTGGGGACCGGAACCCTCTTCGGGATCCTGCCCGTCCCTTTTCTGGTGATGGCGGTCGTGTACGGGCTCTGTTATCTCTTCCTCCGAAGGACGCACTACGGGCGTTTTCTCCGCGCTGTCGGAAGCAGCGAGCTGGCAGCCCGCGCGGTAGGCATTCCGGTGGCACGGGTGCGGATCGTTGCATTCGTGATGGTTGCAGTCTGCACGGCCATAGCCGCGGTCTTGCTGACCGGCGAGCTGTCATCCGCGAACGCCATCATGGCCACCGGGTACGAATTGAACGTGATCGCCATTGTCGTTGTGGGAGGGACAAGCCTCCAGGGAGGGCAGGGGACCTTGTTGGGATCGTTCACCGGCGCGCTATTCTTTGCGGTCATCAGCAACGCACTCAACATTTTTGGGGTTGGGGCTTACTGGCAGTATGTCGTCTCGGGCGTGCTCCTGATCAGCGCGATAGCTGTTCAGGCTGTTCGTAGCTTCGTATTCACAGTGGAGTAGGGCGCCTGACTCGAGTCAGCAAGTCCCCTCCGACTCCCAACAGATCAGCCTTCACGGACCCGCTGTGTCAGCGGATGATGCAGAACGGATTCAAGAAACAGTCTGCCGAGAGGTGGGAGCGCTTCTTCCCGGGAGCGTCACTGCCAATCTGCTTCTATTACACGGATGACGAACAACAGGCTGAGCCTGTAAAGCCCTATCCAGGAATGCACTGCCTGATGCGCGATCTGTCGAGGGTGAGCGCAGGGGAGTCGCTCAGCTTTGCCAGCAACACCGTCGGCTGTGCGGGAGGAAGATATTACCTGGGCTTCTCCCTGCGTCTGCCTCCCAACTTCAACTATTTCTTTTCGTGCGGCATCCCTGGGGAATTGGAGGGGGAGCGTTATAAGGCTTCCCGTGCCCTGGCAAGCTTTGATGAGAGCGATCCTCAGGCGGTGATCGCCCCGCCCGTAGGTACCGCCTCTCGAGTTGACACTGGCCATCCCATGGCCGAAATTCCTTCGGATGGTGTCAGAGATGGAGGAGAGCTTTCTCATCACTGAATCCTGGAGCAAAGTGAGGACGAGGATCGCCGATGGCGACCGCCCGCGATAGGGCCCTGCGGGGCTGCAGACCGCCCGTCAGGCGATCACCCCTGTGCCCGCGAGCACGAAAATCACCGCTGACAGAGCCAGGCAGTAGAAGCCGAAGTAGCCCCATCGACCTTTTTCAAGCCATGCCGAAAGCCAGCGAATGGCGACAAGTCCCGCCGCAAAGCTCAACACCATGCCGATTATTCCGGTGAGCACGGGAAAAGTAGTGAGCGCAGGTGAAGACCCTGGCGACAGATGACGCAATCGTAGAGCCTCCCGCCCCACGACGGGGATTGTCAGAATCACAGCCAGAGCAAAGCTGAACTCTTCAGAGTACCTGCGGCTCAGTCCGGTCAAAAGCCCGACCGAAATCGTCGAGCCCGAGCGCGAGAACCCACGAAAGGGCAGCGCCAGGCCCTGGACAGCTCCGATCAAGACTGCGCGGGAAGTTGCGCTTTTTGGACGCGGAGGTTTTTCAGCAGATCCCGGCAAAAATCCGGCGCTGATGATGAGAACGCCGACCGCAGCGAGCCCTGTTGCGATTATCCATGAATTGCCAAAGAGATTTTCCACCGCAGCTCCACTTGTTCCACCAAGGACGAAATGCTCAATGACTACCTGGAGTCCCAGACCAACGACGCCAGTGGCGATCGTTGCAGAGATGAGCATCCAGACGAATGTCCACCGTTCCTTGTTCTGCTTCGAGAGCAGCCTGAGCCAGCGTGACCAGAAATACACGAGCACCGCGATCATCGTACCCGTGTGGAGCATGACCAGCAGGAAAGTCATTTCGGGCGATGTCGGGTCAAGCCCGAAGATCTTCTCCAGAAGGATGACATGAGCAGAGCTCGAGATGGGAAGCAGCTCGGCGGCGCCCTGGACTACTGCGAGGAGTGCGATCACGAGTATATGCATGATCGCGAGTCTGGAGTCGTCGCAGAGACGGAGTCAAGAGGGGGACGCCATTCTTCGAAGTCCCGGCGACAGCCTTCTTGACTTCAAGCACTTCCACTTCATTCGTGCCGGCTCCGTTGTATCCATTCCCGCGCTGATGCCGCCCCGGCTGTACTGCTGCCCGGTTTCCGTGCGTCCTGCAGGTCAGTTCACATCACGAGGCAGAAGTATGGATAGATCCTGCCTCAATCTTCTGAATCCATCATTTCCCAATCCCAGCGCGATAAAGAGGGTCGTTCTGTTGACGTCCATATGTGACACAAGAACAACCGTGGATTGCGGATGCCGCGCCGTAGTTTCGCTGAGAGCCGCAATGCGGCGTTGCCGGGCAGTCGCAGCGATTCTCATTCGTGCTACTTGTCAGGGGGTTGTGGAAACTCGGGCGGCATCGTTGGCTCCTTTTCCAACTTTTCCTCGATCTTTCGGAGGATGTGCCTGTTGTCCGGGTCCCCAGGTTTCTGCCCGAGGGCCTCCACGATCCATTCTTTTGCCTCGGTGAGTTTTCCCTGCTTGTACAAGCACCACGCCAGGTGCTGCTTGAACCCTGGCATATACGGATTGAGATACGCTGCGCGTCGGAACTGGGAATCCGCGACCTCGAACATCTCCTTGCTCAGCGCGTACATTCCCAAGGAGTCCATGTCATAACCGAGAAATCGATTCGGTC
>JBEKXR010000309.1:0-6743 GCA_049511935.1 Spirochaetia bacterium
GAGCGCGAGCGCGGGCAGCTCCTCGCCGTCAATCCCCACGAGCTCGTGTACATGTGCGACCCGCCGGAGGCTTCGCACAATTATGGAGAGGATTCCTTCATCGTCCCCCGCCCACGCATCACCAGGGTGCGAGTCCGGGAGAAATACCTGGAAGTCGCGTCCAACGGCGCCCGCTTCAGCTTGTCGATGGCCCTCGAGCTGCGCGAGGCGGCCGCGCGTTGGTTCGCCTGAGACGGTCCAGGCGGTGTTTTCCTTTCACGCTTCATTTTCGTAGCTTCTTGCTAAAACATGTCCCGTCGGCACGTGTTCACATTCCTTTTTCTGATGGCGCCGCTCTTCTTCGTCCCGGCAGCGTCCCTCGACGCCGTCCCCTCGCCCATCACGGCTTCCCTCGAGCAGATCCTCGATGCGCGCCCGGCCGCCTGGCGAGCCGCGACGATCGAGGTGTATCGCTGGGACCTGTTCCCCGACATTCTCATCATGGACACCGCGGGATTCGGCGTGCAGGACCGGATGTTCACCCGGCTCGCCTACTACCTGGAGAAGCGGGAGTGGCGGGGAAAGCTGCTGGGAAATGCGCGGCTGGCAGGCCGCCACGGCTGGAATGCACACGACTACGGCCCCGAAGGATTGGCGGCTTTCTTCAGCGCTGCCGCGGTGAGCGATTTCCCGCTCAACCCCGAGGAACAGGCCCTGCGGCAGCTGGCCCTCGCGCAGGGAATCATCTCCTCGGCACGGGGCCGGTTCGCCCCGGGGCTTGGCGGGGTGCTGTCGATCTCCCGCTCATCGTCCGCAATAGAACGACGCCTCCTTCTCACCCACGAGTCGTTCCACGGGATATTTTTCTCCTCGGCGTCGTACCGGGATTTCTGTCTGCGGCTGTGGGACTCCCTTCCGAGCGTCGAGAAGACCTTCTACACCTCGTTCCTCGATTCTCTTGGATATGACACTGCCGACCCGACCCTGGTCGTGAACGAGTTCCAGGCCTATCTGATGCAGCAGCCGCTGGAGTATGCCGCATCATATTTCGAGCGCTTCACGCAGCGGCAGGCGGAGACGGGACAGTCACCCGCGATCGAGCCGTCTCAGCTCGTCAAGACCGCCCGGGCCCTGGACGAGTTTCTCCAGCCCCGGTTCGGGTTCGGCGCGGGCGGACCGCTGCTTGCCGGCATAAGAGGAGAAACGAGCCGGTGAAGCGTCGGCAGATCAGTCCTGGATGATCTCCGCCTGCTCGGGTGTCATGCCCTCCAGGACGGGGCGGTCGATCTGCTCCAGGAGGTGCCCCGACTTTTCCTTCTTGGTCTCCAGGTAGAACCGGTTGTACTGGTTCGGCGGCATGATGAGCGGAATGCGGTCGCTCACTTTCACGCCCAGGCTCACCAGGCCCCCGATCTTCTTCGGGTTGTTCGTCATGAGACGTACCGATTTCACCTTCAGCGAATGCAGCATGTGCGCCGCCACGCTGTAGTCCCGCTCGTCGTCGCGGAATCCGAGCGCGAGGTTCGCCTCCACGGTATCAAGCCCATGGTCCTGCAGACCATATGCACGGATCTTGTTGAGAAAGCCGATCCCCCGCCCTTCCTGCCTCAGGTATGCAGGCGCACGGGCACGTCCGCCTCTCCCGTGGTGTCGCCGTGCACGAACGCGGCATGCTCTTTGCCGTCGCGGTTGTTCCAGAACGCGACGACCTGGAACTTGCCGAACCGGGAGGGCAGCTCGGCAATGGCGGCGATGCGGACGCAGATCCTGTCCCTGCCCATACCGTTACAGTCGTGAAAGCGATTCTCGTCCAGGAGCTCCTTGATCTGCAGCTGCGTCAACGGCATGGCGACAGGATACACCTGAAATTGACCGATGAGAACAGGTGCCGTATGCTGGTGCCCATTATGGCGATGCATGACGTGATCGTCGTCGGCGCGGGTGTGGCCGGCCTGCAGTGTGCGCGCCGACTGAGGAGTGCGGGCGCTGATGTTCTCGTCGTGGACCGGGCGGACAAGCCGGGAGGCCGATGCGCCACGCGCTCGTTCGACGGCCAGCAGGCGGACTACGGTCCCGTGTTCGTCCATGGCGATGACCCGGGATTCCTTGCCGCGGTCGGCGCCGTGCCGGGCGAGCGCCGGGAGGGCTGGCCTGCGCGCGTGAGCGGCCGGGGAACGCCCTGCCAGCCGGATGCGTTCGCCCCTTTCGAGACGCGCCTCGCCTTTGCCGATGGCGTGAACTCCTTCCCGCGCTCCCTCGCCGAGGGACTTTCCATCAGCCTGCGCGCGCAGGCTGCCTCCATCGGGACGGAGAGGGACGGCGTCGTCGTGACGCTTTCGAACGGCGAAAGGCTCCCGGCGCGCGATCTCGTCCTCGCCATGGCGCTGGAACAGTCGGTGCCCTTCGTGCGCATGCTCGAGCCGGCGGACGGTGCGCGAAGTGCTCTCGGCGTCCTGGAGATGTTTGCCAGCATTCCCTGCCTCACCCTGATTGCAGGCTACGACCCGGCCGTCCCGACACCGGATTGGGACGTTCGCTATCCCGAGGACGAGCCGGCGCTTCTCCTTATCAGCAATGAATCCTCGAAGCGGCCGGGGGCCCGCGGCCGCGTCCTTGTCTTCCAGGCTTCGGCGAGCTGGTCGATGAAGAGGCGGGAGCGTCCGAAAGAGGAGTGGGGCCGGGAGCTGCTGGAAATCGCCTCACGAAGGCTGGGCACCTGGGCGGCAGCTCCGTCCTGGACGCACCCGCATCGCTGGCGGTACTCACGGCTGGACAGGGCGAACGAGCTCGCCGGACCGCTCGAGCTCCGAATCGGTGTGTCCCGGGTCGGCCTCGCGGGGGACCTTTTCTCTCCCGGCGGCGGACTGCAGGCGGCATGGCTCTCGGGGGAACGACTGGGAACGATGCTGACCCGATGAAAAAAGCCCGGCCGGGGTGTCCTCCGGCCGGGCCATGGAGTCGGGCGCCTGTGTCGAACCTACACCTGCAGCCCGATGGTGACCTCGGTGCCGTCACGCACGATCTGGAACGATGCGCTCTTGCCGGAGCCCTCGTTCAGTGCGCGGAAGAAATCCATCATGTTGCTGACCGACTTGCCGTTCACCGCGGTGATCACGTCTCCGGGCCTGAATCCCGCGATGGCCGCGGGCGTATCCTGGTTGACCAGGGAACCCACCACGACGCCGCGCAGGGACTGGGGGATGCCAGCTTCCTGGCGTATCTGGTCGCTGAGGTTCACGACCGTCATGCCCGGCCAGAGGTTCTTCCCCTGGGCCACCTGGTCCCTGTCGTCCCGCTCGCCGATGGTCACCGCGAGGCTCTTCTGCTCGCCGAAGCGGAAGACCGTGAGGCGGGAAGTCCTGCCCGCCTCCAGAGAGCCGATCACCTGCGTGAGCTGGTTCGCATCAGAGATCGGGGTGGTTCCGACGGCGGTGACGTAGTCGCCCGGTTTGAGGCCTGCCCTGTCCGCCGGGGAGCCCTTGTACAGATCCAGCACGAACGCGCCCTTCATGCCTTCCACCTTCATGTCCCGTGCGAGCTGCGGGTACGTGGAGGTGTCCTGGATATCGCCGATCAGCGCGCCGAGCCAGCCGTACTGCACCCGGCCCTTCGCGATGAACTGGTCGATCGCCGACTTTGCATTGTTGATCGGGATCGCGAAGCCCAGGCCCACGCTCCCGCCGGACGGTGCCGCAATCCAGGTGTTGATGCCGATGACCTGCCCGTCGATGTTCACCAGCGCTCCACCGGAGTTGCCCTGGTTGATTGCCGCGTCGGTCTGGATGTAGTCCGTATAGGACGAGCTCCCGCCCTGGGGACCGCGCCTGCCGAGGGCGCTCACCATCCCCATCGTGACGGTGGACTCGAACCCCAGCGGGTTGCCCACCGCAAGGACAAGGTCTCCGACCTGCAGCGAGCTCGAATCACCAAGCTCGGCGATTGCCACGTTCTCCCTCGTGCTGAAGGAGACGAGCGCGATGTCCTTGCGGGGGTCGGTCCCGACGACGGTCGCCTTGAACACCCGCTGGTCGGTAAGACGCACGCTGATGTCGCTCGCGTTGTCGACCACGTGGTTGTTCGTCAGCACGTACACCGTGTCACCCGACCTCTTCACGATGATGCCCGAGCCGAGGCCGGACTGGCGGAATGTTCGCGGGCCTCCCTGCCCGTTGCCCTGCTGCTGGTTGAACCAGTCGAACGGCGAATCGAGCTGGGGACCCTGCTGCTTGATGATCTCCGTCACGTTGATCTCGACGACCGCGGGCCGGATCTTCTGCGCGATGTCCCGCAGGGACGCCTGCACGCTGCCGAGTGACGTCGAGGCCTTGACCGGCCGCGAACCCACATCCTGCGCAGAGACGAGGACGGAGGCGCCGATGAAGAAAGCGATCGCGGCGGTTACCGCGAGGATCCTGTTGTTCTGTATCATGTCTTTCGACCTCCTGGCGGAAAAGATAGGAGCGGAGTTTTCAGGACACGTTGCGTTTGCGTTAAATTCTCTTAATGCCGAAGCCTCTGCCGGAGTACATTTGTCGGGCGGAAGCCGGCCATGTCGATCTGGGCTGCTCTCATTCTGATCACCCTCTGCGCGCTCCTGTGGGACGTCGGCATAGTCTTGCAGAAGCTGGCGGTCGACCGGATCCCGCGGATACGGCTCGGCCGCGGATTTCCGGCGGCGCTGCTCTCGCTGGTGAAATCAGGCCGCTGGATGGCGGGCCTCGCTGCATCCGCCATCGGATGGGGCCTCTTCGCCTTCGCCCTGGCCTTCACTCCGGTGTCGGTTGCCCGGGCAATCCAGGGATCGGGTTTCGTCATTCTCGCCGTTTTCTCCCTGCTCTTTCTCCGGCACAGGCTTACCCTGCGGGAATGGATCGGCGTCGCCCTGGTGACCTCGGGAATCGTGGCGCTGGGAATCGCTGACAGTTCTTCGGGGAGCGTTCAGGGTGAAGTCTCCTTCGGGCGTTTCGTACCGGCGCTCGCGGCGTGCCTGCTGGCCTGCGCGGCGGCCTCTGTTGTCCCTGGCCTCCTGCGAATCGGCCTCCCTTGGGTAATCGCCTTCTCCGTCGTTGCGGGGATACTCCTCGGGCTCGGCGACGTGTCGACCAAGGTCCTGCTCATGGCGCTCCAGGGGCAAGGATTCGGTTTCCCGGCAGCTGCTGCAGGCGCGGGCCTGATCCTTTTCTACGTGTCGGGTTTTCTCGTTCTCTCGAGAGCCTATCAGCACGGCCGTGCCATCCTGGTCACCGCCGTGTCGGATCTGTGCTCCCGCCTGGTCGCGATCTTTGTCGGGATCGCCGCCCTCGGCGAAGCGCTGTCAGGGAATCCCCGCCTGCGCCTGCTCGCCGTCCTGGGCTACACGGGGATCATTGTCGGCGCCGTGTTTTTGTCCCGGTTCTCGGGAGAGGAGATAGCGGACGGGCTCGCGAAATCGCGGGCTGCCCGCTCACACGAGGGGTCAGAGACCCTTGATCAACCGCTGGAAAGAGAAGGCACCGCGCCTGCCAAGGTCGATGCGGATGACTGAAGACGGGCGGTACTCGAGTCGAGCGTAGAAGGAGCGCGCTCCCTCGTTGTGCTCCTCGACGTCCAGCACGAGGCGGCGCGCTCCCAGCTGCCCGGCGTGCTCTTCTCCTGCAAGAAGGAGCTCTCGCCCCGCTCCTCGTCCGCGATGCCCGGGCAGGACGGCGATATGAGAGAGGTAAAAGTCATCGGGTTTGAGGCTGTCGAGCGCCTTCCCCGCCCGCGCAAGCCTGGGGAACCGGGCAACAATTCCCGGCCCGTACCACCTGAACAGCAGAGCTGCCGTGTGCAGATTCGAGTTTCGGGTGGCCTCTGCGAGGGAGCCGACCAGCGCACCAACGACCGCCGGGGAGAGAGTTTCATCGGCGATCACCAGGGCGTTTTCAGAGGAATAGGGGTTCGATGGTGCGATCTGAAGATGGCGAAGGAGAGCCTTCACGCTGCCGCCGAACAGCGCGGGGAGCATCCCGCAGTCCGACTGGAGGATCAACTCGGATACGATGTCGCTCTCTTCCGAGACGGGAGGCCGGACCTTGAGCATTGCGCAAGCCCTGCGGCCAGTCTGCGACAAGGGGAAACCGGTGTCAACCAATCGCCACAGCTCCGAATGGACCGGCCTGAGCGAAGGTGTCGTGGCGGCTCCGAACGGCTAGTCGTGTGGCCGCGCCGCCGCGCCCTGTGCTACTGTAGGGCATGGCAGCTTCTTCCGTGGTTCCGCCTGAGCGCCGCGTGTGGTGCAACCGCACCCTCAACCTGCGCGCCATCAGGGCCATCGGCTACGACATGGACTACACCCTTGTGCACTACCGCACCGCGGAATGGGAACGGGCTGCTTTCGAGCGCGCACTGGGGCCGCTGGAGCGTCGAGGCTGGCCGGTGGGCGGTCTCACCTTCGACCCGGCCAGCGTCATCCAGGGGCTCGCCTTCGACTTGGAGTTGGGGAACCTGGTCAAGGCCACAAGGTTCGGATACGTTATCCGGGCCCACCACGGGACCCGCCCGCTTTCCTTCGACGAGCAGCGCGCCGCGTACTCCAGCATCTTCGTGGATCTCTCTGACTCCCGCTGGGAGTTCATGAACACGCTGTTCTCGCTCTCGGAGGCGAACCTCTTCGCACAGCTCGTCGACCTGCTGGATGCAGGTCAGTTGCCGGAAACCCTTGGGTACCACGATCTGCACCGCGTCCTCCGCGTCGCGTTGGACGAGGCTCACAACCTGAGCGAGCTCAAGACGCAGATCATGGC
>JBEKXR010000310.1:0-5270 GCA_049511935.1 Spirochaetia bacterium
AAGGGGGTGAGATCTTTGATCCTCAGAATGAAGCTTCGGGCACGCTCCCTCAGCGTCTCAAAGGGCAGACCGTCCCCCTGCTCGAATGCGGCCTTACAAGAACTGCAGAAGCAGGAGAGCAGGGACTCGAACCCGTTGGCGGGAGAAGGGAAGCGGATACGGTCGAGCATTACGCCGTCCACGGGGAGACGGTCCAGAAGAGATGCATAGATTCCGAATACGCTGTCCAGGGAATGGCCGTGATTCGGACAGATGAATTGAAACTCGTCCTTGGAGCTCTCCAGTCTCTCCCACGCCCCGCTTTTTCTGCCGCTGCGGTCTTCATTGTAGGGTTGCACCAGCCCGCTACGGTCCGCGGTGAGCCCCGGAACATCGGCCAGAACGGGAAACCACAGATAGGCCTGGATCCCGCATTCACGTGAAGTGCCCACCAAGTCTTGGGTGAGCGCAAAGTCCGTGGCGGGCATGATCATCAACGCATCGATTCCGGCGATTTCCCTCGCGGCGCGGATGGCATTCTTCATCTCCTCGACGGTAAAGGCGTGTTGTTCGGCTTTTCCGATGTAAAGCTGTGTTGCTATCCAGGGCCGCTTCACGGCCTATCCTCAAGCGATGAAAAATGCAGGGTTCCCCCGTATTTTTACCCGGAGGAACCCGCTTGGTCTATAGCTCGGGAACTATTGAATCCACGTTGTCCTTGGTCACGATGATCGGCGTGACCTCTATGACGGTGGGGATCTTCTGCCCCTTTAAAACCTTGGCTGCCGCTTCCACGGCTTTATAGCCTGTGTCCGCCACGCCGTAGTTGGTGGTCATATCCACCGTCCCGTCCTTGATCAGTGGAGCCAGCTCCTTGGAGAACTCCAGGCCGGTGATGACAACCTTATTGGCGTTGTAGCCCTTCTCCTTGAGGGCCTGGGCCGCGGCGGTGGCGCCTTGGTACCACTGGCATGTCACCAGATCGACCCTCTGCCCGGACTGCAGGAAGCCTTCCATCGCGGCCAAGGCTCCTTCCTTCGTCCATCCGCTTATGGCCTGGGAATACACAATCTTCCAGTTCGGATGCTTCGCAAGCACGTCCTTGAATCCCTGGGTCCTCATGCGCTGCGGGGCGGTCCCTGATTCGCCTTCGAGCAGGACGATGTTCGCATCGTTGTTGCCCAGCGCCTTCTCCGCCATCTGTCCCATCAAATGACCCATGGTGACCTCGTTGGTACCGATGTAGGAGAGCACCCCGTCGACCGTGCCGTCAGGATTGGGGCCCAGGACATTGGTAAAGGTTACCAGAGGAATCTTCGCGTCCTGGCAGACTTTGACAGCGGGGAGCAGCGCCGTGTTATCCCTCGCGCAAAGCATGATCAGGTCCACCTTTTTGGCGGCGAAGTTCTCGACCTGGGAAAGCTGCTTGCCCGCATCCCACTCGGCGTCAGCGTAGGTGAGCTTCAACCCGAACTCCGCCGCTGCCTTGTCCATCCCTTTTCTTTCAGCATTGAAAAACTCCACCGTTCCTGGGAGCAGCACGGCCACCTCGGGAGTCTTGGCCTCCTTTGCCCCGGCGCAGAAGCCTGAGGCGATCCCGAACAGAAGCATAACGGCTAACACAAGACACACACGTTTCATTGCGACTCCTTTCTCCGGCTGTTTGCGGCCGGAGCCCAACAATATGCAAGAAGCATGCCATTAATCGACAAGATCCTATTTCTATCTTATTATACTATAAATAATTAGATTCCAGTTCGCGATACGCTTCCAGCCCCGCCACGCTGCGGGAAGAAGCGGTTACACGGCGACCAGGCCGTGTGTATCTTATTACACACCGTCAACGGCCCCTTGCGAGGCCGAAACTGCCAGTGGGAAGCGAACGGAGAACCGAGTGGAGTGCCACGGCTGGCTCTCGCAGGAAATCATTCCGTTGTGCAGCTCCACAATTCGCTGGCTGATCGAAAGGCCAAGCCCGGCGTTCTTCTTGCTTTTCTTGGTGCTGAAAAAAGGGTCGTAGATCCGGCTCGCGATCTCCGCCGGGATGCCGCACCCGTTGTCCGTGATGGCTATCTCCGCGGTTTTGGTTTCCTCGTCCACGGCAAGCTCAGCCCCGATCCTTCCGCCTTGGGCGACGGCCTCGATGCTGTTTGCAAAAAGGTTGATAAGCAGTTGCTTGAGCTTGTTCTCGTCGCCCAGGATAATGGCACGCCCCCGCCTGGTCTCTCTGGTGACGGCGATGTTCTTTTCGGTAAGCCTATGCTCGAGCAGGAGGATGACGTCCTCAAGTATCTCGGCAAGGTCCACATCATGGAATGAGACCTCCGTGAACTTGGAGAACGAGAGAAGGCTCCCTATGATCTTCTCGATGCGGGTGACCTCGTTTTCGATCTTCGTCAGCTTCACCCGCGCGTCCGCGTCAAGCTCCTTCAGCTTCAACAGCTCGACGTAGTTCTGCACGATCCCCAGGGGA
Source organism: Spirochaetia bacterium (assembly GCA_049511935.1). GTDB lineage: Bacteria > Spirochaetota > Spirochaetia > SZUA-6 > Fen-1364 > Fen-1364. Next base: position 2,453 of record JBEKXR010000310.1, read on the forward strand.
TTGTTTATCTCGTGCGCCACTCCGGCGGCCAGCTCCGCAGTGGAAGAGATCTTCTCCGCCCGCAGGACGTAGTCGTCAAGATAGCGCGCGCGCGAAACATCCTCCATGAGGATGATGGTTCCAAACGACGAGTAGTCGTCGTCGCGGAACGGAAAAAGCGACACCTTGAGGATCTTTCCCTCGCCAAATGCCGCCTCATCGAGGCGGAGCTCTTCCCTGGCCTCGATCTTTCGCATGATGAGAGGCTTATCGGGCAGCTCATCCTGTGTAACGAGCTCCGCAAAGGGCCGCCCCACGGCCTCCGAGTCAAGCTGGAGGATCTTCACGGCCGCGTAATTGATGAGGTAGATGCGGTGCTCGGAATTGAGGATGATCACGCCTACGGGGATGTTCTTGATGATATTCTCATTGTACCTTTTCAGGCCGTAGAGTTCGAGGTTCTGCCTGCCCAGCTCCTCGCGGCTGAGCACAAATGAGTAGGTCAGCTTGATGAGCTTCACCCGGTCGAGGGCTGCGATGCGCTCGGTGTCCATCCTCAGGCCCTCCTTGAGGATGGTCACGCGGTCGGCGAATTGGAATATCTCATCCATGTTGTGCGAGATGTAGATGACGCTGCTTCCCTGTTCCCTCAGCCGCAGGAGCAAGGGGTAGATCCGTTCCATCTCCTCCGGAGTGAGCTTGCTGGACACCTCGTCCAGGATGAGGATTCTCGGCCCGAAGGACAGCACACGGGCAAGCTCCACCATGTGCTGCTCGGCCACCGTGAGCCTGTTCACCGGCACGTCCACGTCGATGGGGAATTCGAGCCGGGAGAACAGCGCGCGCGCCTGCTCGGACATCTTGCGGTGGCCGATCACGAGCAGACCCGATTTGAGCATCCGACCTGCGAAGATATTCTCCGCGGCGGAGAGCGACGGGATGACGTTGAGGTGCTGGTAGACGATCCCGATCCCGTTCTTCAAGGCGGATTTCGGGGTGAACGAATCGACCCTTCGGCCGTCCAGGACAATCTCCCCGGAGTCCTTGCGCACGGCGCCGCTCAAGAGCTTCACCAAGGTGGATTTCCCCGCGCGATGCGCGCCCACCAGGGCGTGGATCTCCCCCCGATACAGGTCGAAATCCGCGCCTCTGAGCGCAAGGGTGCTTCCGTAGGAGACGCGGATGCCGCGCATGTGAAGGATGGGAGGGCCTGCGTGGAGAGTTGCGTCGGGAGCGTTCATTCCAGCCCGAGCTTCTTCATCCTATTATAGAGGGTCTTTCTGCTGATATTCAGCAGCTTGGCGGCCTTCTGCTTTTCTCCATGGCTGCGCGTCAAAGCCTCGGAGATCTTCTCCCTGCTCATCTTGTCGTAGATCGCCTCGAGGCTGTCGGGAAATCCCTGGTCCCTGATCTTTAAGTACTGCGCGGGCAGGTGATCTTCCCCGATCTCCGCGGAATCGCAGAATATGGCGGCCCGTTCGAGGCAGTTTTTGAGCTCCCGCACGTTTCCCGGCCAGTTGTGCCGGTAGAGGATGTCCTTCACCGGCTCCGAGACCCTGCAGATCTCCTTGCCGTATTTCGCGTTGAAGAGCTCAATGAAGTGCCGGATGAGGATTTCAATGTCCTCTTTTCTCTCGCGCAGGGCGGGCAGGTGGATGGTGACCACCGAAAGGCGGTAGTAGAGGTCCTCGCGGAAGAGCTTTTTCGTCAGCAGCTCGCCGATGTCCTTGTTCGTCGCCGCTATGACGCGCGTGTTCGTGTGCAGGGTCTGCGTCCCTCCCAGCCTCTGGAACTCCCCGTCCTGCAGAACACGCAGGAGCTTCGGCTGGGTCCCGGCGGTCATGTCGCCTATCTCGTCGAAAAAGATCGTCCCATTGTCCGCGATCTCCAGTTTGCCGACACGCCGCCGGATGGCATCCGTGAACGCCCCCATTTCGTGGCCGAACATCTCGGACTCCAGAAGGGTGTCCGGGATCGAGGCGCAGTTCACCTTCACGAACGCTCCCTCTCTGCGCGCGCTCCTCTCGTGAATGGCGGCGGCGGCCAGCTCCTTCCCCGTCCCACTCTCGCCGGTGATGAGAACCGGGGCATCCGTGGGCGCCACTCTGTCGATCTCCTGCAATACTCCTTGCATGCGCGGGTCTGCGGTCACAATGTGCGCCCTCTCGCTCTCCGTCCCGGCCTCGCTTTGCGAAGCGCGGATCCTCTCGATCTCCGTGATGAGCTCCTTGATCTTCAGCGGCTTCACGAAGAAGTTAAGGGCCCCGTACCTCATCGACTCCACGGCGTTCTCGATCGAGGGGTAGCCGGTGATCATAATGACCGGGATGGACCGGTCGCGTCCCTTGACCAGCTTCAGAAGGTCTATGCCTCGAAGCTGTGGCATCTTGATGTCCATGAGGATAAGGCCGATCCGGTTTTTTTCGATCAGAGCCGGGACCGCGAGGGGATCCGCGGTGAAAAGCGAATCCAGGCCGTGAGATTCGAAGATCTCCGCCAGGGAGGCGCACATCTCACGTTCATCGTCCACGATAAGGATCGTGAAAGGCATTCCGTGCATCATAACTCGGCATTGATCCGCCGTCTACTTCGGCGGCCGGCGCCTTTTAAAATATCCTCTCCACCGTTCTTGATCCCTCTTCATATGAGGGCTGAGCTCGACCCACCGGTTGGAAGGGTACCTTATGTGATTTGTCTGCAAGGGTTGCGGGCTGAAAGCAGATTGGGACTTCTCGGGTTCTGACTGCAAAGCAAGCCCAACCAGTCACCGTGGGCTGATCGACATAGGCAGGCCCTCACAGGCTTTTCATCGCCCAGCTGACCCTCCACATCCCCCCTC
>JBEKXR010000311.1:0-5257 GCA_049511935.1 Spirochaetia bacterium
AGAAGTGTCCTGCTGTTTGCCGGAGCTGAGCCGGGTTGTGACGTCACCCTCGGCATACGTCACGTCGGAAGGCACGGCATTCGCCGCGGCAGTAATCAGAAGGGCAAGTCCGAATGACAGAAGTGTCTTCTTCATGTTCAGAAGGGCCCTTTGAACCCCTGGATGGTCTTGGAGAACCAGCTGTCCCGGATGATCAGGAGGATCCTGCCGCCAGCTCCGGTCCTCAGCTCGAGGACGCGCGTATCCTTTTTCACGTACTCGGCGAAGAATGACTTCACTTCCATGGTGTCCGCGAACTGCTTGTAGCTGTCCGCCGTGACGGGCGCGGCCTCTCCCAGGGCAGGACCTTCAACCTTGTAACCGGCCTTGATGATGCCTTCCCAGAATCCTGCAATGTCGTTTTTGAGCGTCACAACTTCGCCATCGACCAGGAAGGGTGTTGCGCTCATCGCCGCAAGTTTGGCAGATTGCCCTCCGTTGATGAGCTTCGCAACAGTCTCCACGTTTCCCTGGTCCCACGAATGCTGGAGCGATGCGCAGGAGGCCAGCGCCATTGCCGCCGCACACGCGGCTGCAGCGAGGAGAAGCTTTCTCATTGGGTCTCCACTGACAGATATTGTATACACGGAACCCGGGAAATCAAGCGCGATCGATGAGCGCCGGCCTCCAACTGTACAATTCTACCAGCGGTGATGGACATCGTCCCGGATCAGCCGGTCGTAGATCTCCTTCACCTGGCGCATGACGCCGCGAGAAAGCCGGGGGGCGCTCGCCGCCCCGCAGTTGTCCTCTACCTGCGCCGGCGTCTTGCCGCCGGGGATGACGCAGGACACCGCGTCGTGCATGAGGATCCACTTCAGGGCGAACTGGGTCATGGTCATGCCGCGCGGGAGGATCTGCTTCAGCTCATCGACCGCCTGAAGGCCCTTCGCGTAGTCCACCCCGGAGAAGGTCTCTCCCCGGTCGAAGGCCTGGCCTTTGCAGTTGAACTGGCGATGGTCGTCGGTCTTGAACCGCGTGGAGCGCGTCATCTTGCCCGTGAGAAGGCCGCTTGCCAGCGGCACCCGCGCCAGGATCCCGATCCAGCGAGACTTGGCCTCCCGGAAGAACAGCTCGGCCGGCCGCTGTCGGAACATATTGAAGATGATCTGGACCGTCTTGACCCCGGGGTATTCGATGGCCTTGAGGGCCTCTTCCACCTTCTCCACGCTCACCCCGTAGTTTTTCAGCTTGCCCGCTTTCACCATCTGGTCCAGAGCTTCGAACATCTCGGGGGTGTAGTAGATCGCCGGAGGGGGGCAGTGCAGCTGCAGGAGGTCGAGAGCCTCGACACGGAGGTTGCGCAGGCTGTCCTCCACGAACTTGCGGATTGCCAAGGGAGTGTATTTCTCCGCCACGTGGGGATTGAGCTTCCTTCCCGCCTTGGTGGCGACGTAGATCGTCTCCGAGCGGTTGCGCAGGAGCTGCCCGATCAACTTTTCGCTGCGGCCGTTGCCGTACACGTCGGCGGTGTCGAAGAAATTGACCCCGAGGTCCACCGCCTTGTTCAAGGCGGCCATCGACTCCTTGTCATCCACCGGACCCCAGGAGGCGCCGATGGCCCACGCCCCGAAGCTCACCTCCGAGACCTTAATTCCCGTTCGCCCAAGCAGTCGGTAGTTCATGTGTCACTCCGGCAAGAGAAGATTTTCAAGACCCGCCCCGATCATGACGGCGGGGATGGCAAGCCCGATCGCGGCATGCGCCGCGCCCAATCCGATCACGAGGTCGTGCTGGCCCGTGGACAGGGCGTAGGTTTCCGCGAAACCCAGCCCGATCTGAGCAACCATGAAGGCAGCGTGCGTGAAGAAGGCATAGCGATGGATATCGTGCTTCGTCAGCTTTCCTGGCTGCTGCCGGGTCATCATGGAGATTCCGGTGATGGCATCGCCCAGATACAGAGTCTCGCCGGCGGTGATCAGGCCCACGTGCCACCAGCGGAGTGCCTGATCGTTCCCCCAGACGGTCTCGATCTCGCTCGTGCGGACAGCGGGGTTTCCGGTGTCCTCGTTCCATCCGATCTGGTCTCGATAGGCGTGGGCCTCATTCATCATGTTCACGAAGTGGACCACGCCGATGACACCCGCGCCCAGGAAGAGAGCGCTGGAAGTGAATCCTGTCACCGCGTGAAACGAGGCCTTGCTGGGGAAGAGCAGGAAGCCTTTCGATGCGGCGGGGGCCGCGGCCGGGGACCGCGCGGCGGCTGAGGCACCCGCGCCCTCTGCTGCCGGCACGGCGATCGGCAGCTCCGTCGACGGCGCACCCGCGGCGATCCAGCCCTTGATGAACGCCTTCTGCTCGGCGGTGAGCTTGTCGCCCTCCATCGGCATCTCGTCGTTGGCGATCCTCTGGTAGAGGAGGCTCTTTTCCGGTGAACCGGCGATGACCCGGCCGCCGCCCGTGATGGACTCATGCGAGCCGGTCCAGTCGTGGCAGGTGGAACAGCTCTTGTCGAGAATCTCCTTGATTGTCGCGAAACCCTTATTTGCGGGCATTGCTGCCGCGGTCTCGGCAAAGAGGCCCGGGGGCATGCACAAAAGGGCGGTCAGGCTCACGACGACCAGCCCGAAACGCCGATACGTTCTGCATGACGACATGGTCGCAAGATATCATGTGAGGGGACGGAAATCAAACCAGGCCTTCGACGTGCCTCACTTCACCGAGAAGCTTCCGCCTTCCTGAAAGTCCAGGGGCAGGGAATCCTTGCTGATTTCGTCCGGCAGCTTGATGGACGCCGTGCCGTGCAGGGTGAAGGTGCCTTTCCTGCTGGAGAATACATTGCGGACGTTCTTCGAGAGGCTGCGGGAGCTGAACGTGCTCACCACTGTGATCAGGGACCTGCCCGCAGCGCGGGCGATTCTGGCGCTTTCCCCGGTGACGAGCTTCTCGTCGTTCACGGAAAGTTCGTACCCGAGCTTCGCGAATGCAAGCTCCGCCCGGGCCTCGTTGGCAAGCTCAATCGTGAAGCTCACGGACACCGGCACGTCGATGTCCGACGGGTCGATGACCGGCGTAGCCGGCTTCCTGCCCTGCAGGACGTACTGCAGCACGCCGAGTGCCTTGCCGGCATCGACCTCGCTGCCTTCCTTTGCCAGTGCGTCCCTCACCTGGCTGCGCGTTGGGGGCTTCACCGAGAAATCGAGGAGCGCGACCCTCGGCTTGATTGCGGGGATTTTCTTTTGCAGTGAATAGGAGAAGGACCAGGTGTCCGGAAGGCCGGGAATCCGGGGGAGCGGAATCACGAGAGTCCCGTCGATCACGGTGTTCAACGATTCCTTCGACGCGTAATCCTTGACGACCCTGATGATGTCATCGTAGGCGAGCTTCACCGTGAAAACATTGGATCTGGTGCCGTTACCGGGGACGCTGAACCCGCCGCGGGAGTCCGCGGTGAACACCTGCGTCCCCTCCACCTTGAAGGCAAGATTCATGCCGCTGAAGGACAGGTCGATGGGGTAGGGATTTTTCACCGTGAGCTCGAAGAGGAACGTGACATCCCGCAGGGAGAGCTCGGCGACCTCGAAGCGCGTCAGGGCCGCCGTCGGCGTGGGGACCGAAAGGGCAAATGCCGCGACCCCGAGGGCCAGGAGGAGGAGCGCCAGCGGTATTCTTTTCATGACGCCCTGAGGATACCTTCAACCTGGGAGGCCGGCAACCGAGGCGCCAGATCTCACGCCTGCGCGGCGGCCTCGGAAATAAGCAGGGAATAGGCGATGTTCACGTCCTTGCAGCGTTCCAGGCCCGTCGGGTCCGCGTCCGGATGGTGACGCATCATGAGCTGCCTGTACCGCGCCCGCAGGCTCTCGGCGGTGAAGGCCGCCTGCGAGAATCCCATCACCTTCCGGGCCCAGCTGCGCCGCGGGGATTCCCCCGACCCTCCGGCGCCATTGGCCTGCTGCGCGCGCGCACGGTCCTCGGGGTCGATGAACCCCAGGAGGGCGGCGGCGAGGCGGAGGCGCTCCGCGAGACCGACCAGGAGACTGCGGCGATCCAGCACGTGTCGGGCGAACATCCCCCGCAGCCACGCCGCCGCGGTCACGCTGCCCACGGGGGGCAGCTCCTCCATGATCCGAAAGGAGTCCGCGCAGCCGTCAATGAGCGCCTCCATGTCGACGTGGGCGTCGAGATAGATCTCGATGGCTCCGCGAACGCTGCCGGTGTGACGGAGCATGGCCTCCAGCTCGTCGGTGCACAGCTCGTGGGCCGCCGACAGCCGCCGCGCGCGGAAGAGCAGCTCTTCGATCAGCCCGACGCCGAGGGACCAGGGAATGAAGAGGCCGGCCCTCGTGAGAGCCTCTTCCGCCCGGTGTCCGTAGATGCTCTCCAGCACGGTCACGAGGTCGCCCGCCGTGTCCTGGGACCACCCGTCGATCGCGTCGGCGAACCCGATCCGGTCCCGAACCCCGTGTACCGAACGCCAGAACAGGACCGGGTCCACACCTAGCAGTGCAAGGACCTCCTCGGAGGAGATGCTCCATGCTCCCGAGTCGTCCGTGAGCTCCGCTAGCCTTTCCACGAGCGCAGTCAGTTCTTGCACTGTGCAGTTCCGGTGGCTATCTTCTCCCTCGATGAGCACGCATGCAAGCCCGGCCCAGGGCCGCGAGATCGACGGGTGGCCGCAGGCCGACGCCGAAGGCCGTCCTATTCGGTTCACCTCCAGGGACCCACGCCCGAGGCCGGACGAGTATGAGCAGGTCCTGATCGGCACCACTCTTCGGCTCGAGCCGATGCGCGAAGCTCACGCAGACGCGCTGAGTCGGATCGGGCTGGGCTCTGCGGTCACCCGCTACATGCCCTTTCAAGTGAAAACACCCGACGAGATGGCCGCCTGGGTCCAGGAGTCCATCGCAGGGCGCGCTGCCGGGACAGCTATTTCCTTTGTCACGGTTTTGAAAGAGGCCGGCTCCCCGGAGATGGTGGTGGGAACCACCCGTTTCCTGAGCATCGATCCTCGAAACAGGCGCATGGAAGTGGGCGGCACGTGGATCGGCCTTCGGTGGCAGCGCACGCGCGTGAACACCGAGGCGAAGTACCTCATGCTCCGCCACGCCTTCGAAGAGCTGGAGTACCTGCGGATCGAGTTCAAGACCGACTCGCTGAACGAACGCTCGCGCGCCGCCCTGCTCCGAATCGGAGCCGTGCAGGAAGGCGTGTTCCGGAGCCATGTCATCACCGCCGAGGGCCGGATCCGTCACTCCGTGTATTTCAGCATCACCGC
>JBEKXR010000312.1:0-5247 GCA_049511935.1 Spirochaetia bacterium
GAGGTGAACAGCCCCGGAATGACGTGAGTGAAAACGTATGGCTTCACCTTCGGGTCCAGGACCGGCCTCGCCGAGGAGACCGCGATCCACGAGGAGGATCCCAGGGACGTGTATACCCTGCCCTCGCCCGAGTTGCGCGCGCCCAGCGCCATGCAGGAATTGTCCACGCCCCCGCAGGCCACCTTTACGCCGCGGGGAAGGCCCAGCGCCTCTGCCGCCGCCTCGGTGAGCGTGCCGATGATCTGCGTCGAAGGGACGATGGAAGGAAAGAGCGCGGGAGGCAGCCCGCTCGCACGGATGAACTCCTCCGCGTACCGCCAGCCCATGAGGTCGTAGACGCCGGTGCCGGATGCATAGGAGTAGTCCGTGACGGATGTGCCCGTGAGGCGCAGATTGATGTAGTCCTTCGAGCCGAGCACCGTGGCGGTCCGGGAGAAGAGGTCCGGCTCGTTGTCCCGGTACCACATGATCTTGAACACGGAGTAGCATTCCGCGGGGAAACCGTTTCCCGTGGTCATGTACCAGCGGTCCCGGTCCACCGCCTTGAAGAACTCGGCCGTCTGCCGGGACGCGCGCGTGTCCGACCAGATCGGGATGGAGTCGCGCAGGAGCGCACCTTTCGCATCGAGGGGGATCACGGCCAGGCTCTGGCCCGAGATGGCAAGGCAGTCCACGTCCGCCGGGGAGGCAGGCTTCCGTTCCATCAGGGTGCGCGTGCTGGAGGCGATGGCTTTCCACCAGTCCTCGGGGCGCTGCTCGTGCCAGCCCGCGTTCGGATAGGTTGTCTCGTACGGCACGAATGTGCTGGACAGGCAGGTGCCGTCCACGGCATAGAGGGATGCCTTGGCGCCGCCCGTACCCAGGTCATAGGCAATGATCGTCTTCGCCATTCCCTTCCTCTCAGACCTCGACCACCCCACCGGGCATTGCGGCGACGGACTTCACGATATCCACCGACGAGTTGAGGTTGATGCCAAAACGCGACACGCCCATGCGGTACATCGTCATCAGGGTATCGATGGTGCGGATCCTGCCCGCCGCCTTCACCTTGATCGCGGAACCGACGAACGAGGTGATGAACTGAACGACGTCCAGCGTGGCGCCGCTCGGCGCCCAGCCGGTGGCGGTCTTCACGTATGCAGCCCCCGCGTTGATGCACACCTCGCAGGCGCGCTTCAGCTGTTCACGGCTGAGATAGTGGACCTCGAGGATCACCTTCACCGGAACATCCCCGGCGGCGCGCACCACGGCGCGGATGTCATCCTCACAGTAGGCATGCTCCCCCGAGCGCAGCTTGCCGACGTTGAGCATCATGTCCATCTCCTGGACGCCGTCCTGCACGAGCAGCTTCGCCTCCGCAACCTTGATCTCGGTGCGGTGCGCGCCGGCAGGGAAGCCGACCGGTGCTCCGATCAGGATGCCGGGGCTGCCCGCGAGCAGGTCCTTCAGGAAGGTGACCCAGCAGGGCAGGACGTGCACGGCGATGAAATGGTACTCCCTGGCGTTCTCCACCAGGCCGCGTATCTCCGCCGCGCCATGGGGCGCCTGCACGGCGCTGATGTCGATGAGCTGCGCGACGTCCCGCGCGGTCAAGGTCATTCGGTTGCGCTCCCTGCCGCAGCGGCCGCCCGCGCGCCCGGCTGCTCCGCGGCGCGGGGGGGGCGGTCCTTGGTGTGCACGCAGTATTCGTACTTGTCGGCGACGACCAGGAGGATGGCCACCTCGATTGGCCTTCCACCGCTGTGGGTGATCCGCCTCACCACGAGGAGCGGCGAATGCTCGGGGATCTGCAGCTTCTCCGCTTCAATCTCGGTCACGTCCCGCGCCGAGATGAAGTCAGTGGCCGCCTCGATGACGAGGTTGTACTCGGACTCCAGGAACGAATACAGGCTGCTCATCACACCGATGCGCTTCTCGATGCCCGGGGCGATCGACGGCAGAAGGTAGTTGGTCATCAGCGCGATCGGTGTCCCGTTGGCCAGCGTCACCCTCTCGATCTTCACGAGGCGTTCGTTCGGCTCGATCTGGAGGTCCAGGGCGATGCGGCACGGTGCCGGAACGAAATCGATCCGAACGTCCCCCTGGGTCACCGTGGCGCCCTTTTCCCGCAGGGTTTCCGAGAACGAGGTGACGAAACCGAGCTTCTGCGTCGCCTTGAAGTCCATGACCTGGGTGCCCTTGCCCTGCCGGATATACACGAAACCCTGCTGGGCGAGCATCTCGACCGCCTTGCGCACCGTGGTGCGGCTCACGTGGAAGGTCTTCTGCAGCTCCGGCTCAGGCGGCAGGAAGTCGCCGACCTTGAAGTCTTCGGTCTCGATCTGGTTTTTCAGCGAGTTATGGACCCAAAGGTACCGGGGGATAGCCCGTTCCATTCCTTTGATCCTTCCACGGCCCAAACCAGTGACGACGTCACGATGTCTGGATTTATGACATCGTAACATCACGATGTTTTGGCGTCAAGCTTATTTGGTAGGATTTACGGCCGGGTAATGATCTGCAGCCTCTTCCAAAGTGAAAACAAAAAAGACAACTTGACAACAATTGAGAATAGGCATACTACCTAAGGGTATTCGTTCTCAATTATAGGGGCATCCATCGCAATGAATCCTGACGCGAAAAGGCTGGGTATCTGTGTCATCGGCTCGGGCAGGGCAGGGATGATCCACGCCCGGAACTTCGCGCGCGGGACTGCCCGCGCCCGGCTGGTCGCGCTGGCGGATCCCCACGGTCCGACGCTGCAGGAGGCGCAGCGCGAGCTGGAGGTGGAAACCGGGTACGCGGACTACAGGGATGCGCTGGCCGACTCCCGGGTCGACGCGGTCGTGGTGGTCACCCCGACCTCCCTTCACGAGGAAATCGTTCTCCAGGCGGCGCGGGCCGGCAAGCACGTACTGTGTGAAAAACCAATGGCCATGGACGTGCGGGAGTGCGACGAAATGATCGCCGCCTGCGACGCGGGGAAGGTGAAGCTCCAGATCGGCTTCATGCGCCGATACGACGACAGCTTCCTTGCGGCAAAGGAAAGAGTGAATGCCGGCGAGATAGGGGACGTGGTCCTCGTGAAATCACTCACGCACGGTCCGAGTGTTCCTCAGGAGTGGATGTACGACATCAGGAAGAGCAATGGCCCCCTCGCCGAGGTGAACAGCCACGACATCGATGCAGCGCGCTGGTTCGTCGGCAGCGAGATCGACGAGGTCTTCGCGATCGGCGGCAATTTCCGATGCCCCCAGGCTGCCGCGAAGTATCCCGACTTCTACGACAACGTCGCGATGGTCTGCCGGTTCGAGAACGGAAAGCAGGGGTTCATCGACGGAGCGGTGTCCGTGGGATACGGGTACGATGCCCGGATGGAGATCGTGGGCACCTCGGGCGTCATGTTCGTCGGCCGCACGGAGCAGGACTTCGTGGTCGCCTGTTCGACGGCCAAGGGAATCGTGCGGCCCTTCGCGAAGAGCTGGCGCACCCTCTTCGCCGAGGCGTATGCCGCGGAGGATCAGGATTTCGTGGACTGCATCCTGGACGATCGGCCTCCGCGCGTGCGCGGGATCGACGGCCGGATGGCCGTCGCGGTAGTGAACGCGGGCAACCGTTCCATCGTGGAGCGCGCGCCGGTGCGCGTCGAAAGGAAGAAGCAATGACGATGCGCGCGGCGCGTCTGTACGGCAAGGAAGACCTGCGGGTGGAGGAGATGCCGGTCCCCGAGCCGGGAGCAGGGGAAGTTCTCCTCCGGGTAAAGGCAGCCGCGGTCTGCGGCACGGATATCCGCATGTACAGGAGTGGCGCGCGCGCTGCCACCCCGGGCAACCCGCTCGTGCTCGGGCACGAGGTGAGCGGCATCGTCGAATCCGTGGGCCCCGACGTGCACGGCTACATCACGGGCATGCCGGTGGCCGTGGCCCCCAACATGGGCTGCGGGGTCTGCGACCAATGCGTGAGCGGCAACACCCAGATGTGCGCCACCTACAAGGCCTTCGGCATCAACATCCCCGGCGGGTTCGCCCCGTTCATGAAGATCCCCCGGGAGGCGGTGTCCCAGGGCAACCTCGCCCCGATCCCGGAGGGGGCGGACTTCGTGTCCGCCGCGCTCGTCGAGCCCCTCGCCTGCGTCTACAATGCCTTCCAGAGAATCGCGATCGTCCCGGGTGACACGGTGCTGGTCATCGGTGCCGGACCCATCGGCCTCATGCACGCGAAGGTCGCCTTCATGGCGGGCGCCGCGAAAGTCTTCATGAACGACCTGAGCGCCGAGCGGCTCTCACTCTGTCGGAAAGTGGAGCCTGCCATCATCGCCCTGGAGAGCACGGGCCTGAAGGAACGCCTCGCCGAGCTCACCGGCGGCAAGGGCGTGAGCGTCTGCATCACCGCCGCGCCGTCCGGCGAGGCGCAGGCTCTCGCACTGGAGGTCGTCGGCGTGAACGGCCGAATCATGTTCTTCGGCGGGCTGCCGGAGGGCAAGAGCAAGGTTTCGCTGGACACCAACCTCGTGCACTACAAGCAGATCACGATCACGGGCACCTCGCGTCAGAGCCTCATCCAGTACCGGCAGACCCTCGCGCTGGTGGCGTCGGGACGGCTGATCGTGAAGGACCTCGTCACGATGAGCACACCGCTGGACGAGATCCGCGCCTCCTTCGACCAGGTCATGCAGGGCAAGGGACTGAAGAACGTCATCGAGTTCACATGAGCCCAAAACTGTTCATCGGCGTGGATATCGGGACCCAGGGCGTGAAGGCCGCCGTGTATGACGGTGAGGGGCAGTGCCTCGGCGAAGCCTTCCGCAAATCGGAACTGCTGCACCCGGTGCCCGGCGCCGTGGAGGAAGATCCCGAACGCCAGGTGCGGTCGACCTGCGAGGTGATTGCGGAATGCGCCGTGCACGCGGCGGGCAGGGGAACCGTGCAGGCGCTGTCTATCGACGGCCAGATGGCCGGGATCACGGGCGTGGGCGATGACGGCATGCACGTCACCCCATACGACTCGTGGCTGGACACACGCTGCGCTCACTGGATCGAGCACATGCAGAAGGAGGCGGGCCCCGAGATCGTGCGGAAGGCCGGCGGCCCTCCCAGCTTCAACCACGGCCCGAAGATCCTGTGGTGGAAGCACGAGCATCCGGAAACGTACGCGCGGGTCCGTGCGTTTGTGACGCCGGGAGGCTACGCGGCCATGCGGCTGTGCGGCCTGGACGGCAGCCAGGCGTTCATGGACACCAGCTACCTCCATTTCACGTGCTTCGCGAAC
>JBEKXR010000313.1:0-5246 GCA_049511935.1 Spirochaetia bacterium
CTCGTCGGATTCCACCACGAACACCTCGCTCGAGTCCTCGTCGGATTCGATGTAGATGAGGGCGTCCTTCCTGTAGCTCTTTGAACCGGCCTCGCTCACTGATGCCTCTCACGTGAGAGTGTAGGCGGTGCCCCGCGCGGTGTCAAACCTCGTGCACGCATGTTATAGTGCCGGCACATGGACAGGCTCAACTCCCCCCGCGTGGAGGACCGACTCTCCGTACTGCGGTCCCTGGCGGCCGCCCGGGGCATACGCGTCCCAAGCCGGGAAGGGCAGGAAGTCAACTGCCATGTGCATACGTTCTATTCCTTCAGCCCGTACTCCCCGGCCGCCGCCGCTGAGCGCGCACAGGCAGCAGCCCTCGCGGCAGTGGGCATCATGGACCATGACTCGATGGCCGGCGCACTGGAGATGCGGGAAGCCGGTGCGATCCTTGGGATCGCCACTACGGCGGGCGTAGAGCTTCGGGTGAGCGCGGCCGGCACGGCCCTGGAGGGGCGGAGGATCAACAACCCGGATTCGCTCGGCGTGCTGTACGTGATCATCCACGGAGTTCCGGCGCGAAGCATCGCCGCGATGCGGGAATTCCTTCGGCCGATCCAGGCGGCACGGGAGCTGCGCGGGCGCCGGATGGTGGAGGGCCTGAACACCCTGCTCACGGGATACGGGCTTCGCACCCTCGACTGGCAGAGGGACATTCGCTCCATTTCCCGCGCCGGCGATGGGGGAACGATCACCGAGAGGCACATCCTGTACGCCGTGGCAGCCGCCATCGTTGAGAAGGCGGTCCGGGGTCCTGCGCTCCTGGAATTCCTGAAGACGGCCATCGGCATACACCCCCCCGCGCGCGTGTCCGAATACCTGGCGGATGCCTCGAATGAGATGCTCCTCTTCGACTTGCTCGGCGTGCTGAAGAGCTCCTTTATCGAGAAGGTATATATCCAGCCCGACGCCCGGGAATGCATCCCCGTCCACGACGTTGTTCGGTTCGCCGAGGAGTCGGGCGGCATCCCGACCTACCCCTACCTGGGGGACGTCACCGACTCACCGACGGGCGACAAGAAGGCGGAGAAGTTCGAGGACAGCTACCTCGAGGCTCTGATGGACGAGGTGAAACGCCTCGGCTTCCGCGCCGTCGCCTACATGCCTCCGCGAAATACCATTGCCCAGCTTCGCCGCGTCCAGGAGCTCTGCGTCCGACACGGGTTCATGGAGATCAGCGGCGTGGACATCAACAGCCCCCGGCAGTCCTTCAACTGCCCCGAGCTGGCGCTGCCCGAGTTTTCGCATCTGATCTCTGCGACCTGGGCGCTGATCGCGCATGAGAGGCTCTCCGACACCGCGCCGCGCTCGACGGATGCCTCTGACATCCACTACCAGCATCCTGACGATAAGCGCAAGAACAGTCCCACAGCGAGCCCATCACCTCTGGAGAGCACCAGCTGCTGGCGGAAGCCCTGTGCAACCACCAGCTCTGGCAGGAGGCGGGCGTGCCTCTTGGTGCCAGGGTCACTCCTTGCCTGGCGTCGATTCGCGACCTATAGTTCAAAGAAGGTCCAGTATAACCAGATGAGTGTTCACTCGGCGTTCAATTCTTTTTACACGAGACTTCGCGATTTCTTCAATTCGATCCGGACGAGCCACTTGCTTCACGGCGGGGAGCTCGCATATTCGATTCTCCTTCTGGCATGGTTTTTTATTCCCCTTTTCGCGCATACGCGGGGCGGGTTAGCGCCTCCTCTCCTCCCGCTCTCGTTCCTTGATGCTGACCGTGGCGAGCTTCTCCAGTTCCTTATCGTTACCTGCATCACCTACCCGATCCCGCTCCTCTGCGTTTTCAAGATTTTCGCCGTGTTTCTTGAACGGCGCACCCCGTCCCTCGCGGATCCGACGCGGATCGTGCCAATCGTTCTCAATGTGATCACCTCGGGTCTCGCCGTTGCCACCCTCATGATCCAGCTCGTCACATTCGCCTCGGGACCGGCCTACTTTCGTATGCTCACGTGGATTCCTTATGCGGTCCTTGTCTCTTCCATCGTATGGAATGCCTTTTCTCTTTCCTTTCTGATCGCCACGGTGAATCGGCGCAGTCCAGCCTTTCAGGAATACCTCGCATACCGCGCCAGTGAGAGGGGCCGGGCACGCGGGCTCATCGCGGCCCTGAGGCGCCGCGGGATCCAGAAGCGGATTGGCATGCTGCTGCTGCCCTTCGTTCTGGCCATCACCATCATTCCCGCCCTCATCATGATGAGGGATTTCTCCAGCACCGCGTTGGCTTCCGCTCTTGCCGCCGGCAGTGCTCTGGCAGACAGAACGGCCACCGTCGTGCGTGCAAGCGCGGCGGCCCCCGGCCCCATTGCGGACTACCTGGCCGTGGAGGAAAGGCGGAACAGGGATTCCGATCTGCCCTTTCTCGCGATCAGCTACGTCGTCAGGGATCCCCGGACGGGACTGTTCGAAGTGGCGGCGAGCACGGACAGGTCCCGCATCGGAAGGAAAGCTCCGCTGAAAAGCTCTCTGCTTGCAGCGGCGAGTCATCGGCTCATTGGGGAAAAGGACGCCTTCGAGTTCATCTCTCCCCTGTCGCTTTCCGGAGCTCTGGCGGGATACGTGAGCGTGGAGGTGGCGCGTGAAGTGGTCTACGAGCCGTACTTCCGCACCGAGGTGAAAGTCCTGCTCATCATGGCGCTGGCGGTGTATGCGGCGATTTTCCTCACCCAGGTGCTCGGCCGGAGCATTGTTTTCCCCATTCTCTCACTCTGCATGAGCGTGAGCGAGGTCTCGCGCGCCACGTCGGACATGATCAAGAGCAGGATTCGCAGCGACCGGGGGCTTCTGAAATACACCGACCGGGTGCACACGAAAGACGAGCTGAAGTTGCTCTCTGGCGAGATCAGCGCGATGACGCAGGTGATACGCGGTGTCATCCCCTACGTTTCAGCTTCGACGCTGAGCCAGACAATGCATGAAAGACCCAGGACCCAGAGGAAGAACCTGGCCTTTCTCTTCACCGATATCCGGGACTTTGCCACTCTCTGCGAGGGACACAGCGCGGAGCAGGTCGTGGATATGCTCAATCGCTACCTCGATCTGCAGGTCGGTATCATTCTGGAGAACGGGGGGGACATCGACAAATTTGTCGGAGATGCGATTATGGCTGTC
Organism: Spirochaetia bacterium; assembly: GCA_049511935.1. GTDB lineage: Bacteria > Spirochaetota > Spirochaetia > SZUA-6 > Fen-1364 > Fen-1364. The sequence goes on from JBEKXR010000313.1 coordinate 3,163, forward strand.
TTCCAGGGTCCGAACAAAGAGCTTGCAGCCTGTCGCGCCGGCACGCAGATCCGCGACGCCATGATGGTGGAGACGCAGCGGGCGGAGCTTGCGCGAAGACACGCTCTTTCCGTGGGAATCGGGGTCCATAGCGGCTCCGTGATCTCAGGGAGCGTCGGCGCGCGAGGCCGGATGGATGTCACGAGCATTGGAGACACGGTCAACCTGGCTGCACGGTTGGAAGGTGCGACCAGGAGTTACGGGACCGACTCGCTGATATCAGCAGTCGTGTACGACGAGGTACAAGACCTCTTTCTGTGCCGCGAGATCGACCTTCTCACGGTCAAGGGCAAACGGCAACCCGTTCGGATTTTTGAGCTCGTCCAGGAACGGGTGAAGGCATCCGACAGGAATCACGAGATCCAGCGGGTTTTCGAGGAAGGTCTTGCCCTCTATCGCCAGCAGGCATGGACAGGAGCGGAGAAGTGCTTCTCCTTCATGAGGGAGAAATTCGCAGACAAGCCAAGCGAGGTATTTCTCAGGCGCATCGCGGTGTTCAGGACAACGCCGCCGCCGGCGAAATGGGACGGCGTCTTCAACCTCTCCGTGAAATAGGGGAGACGGCGGCCGCGTCGGCGCAACCACCCGGCGCTATGTCCATTTCTCCCGTATGGCACGGATGACGTCATAAATCTCGAAAAAAATCGCAACCAGCTCGGGATCGAAATGTTTGCCTGACTGCTCCTTGATATGGAACAGGACGCGGTCCTCCTCCCAGGCATCCTTGTAGGCTCTCTTGAATATGAGGGCGTCATAGACGTCCGCCAGGCCGACGATCCTCCCCGAGAGGGGAATTGCCAAGCCTTTTTTCCCGGGTCCGAACCGGAGGTTCCTGTCATGGATGTCCTTCACGACCCCCGGATACCCGGTTCCATCCCACTTCTCGTGGTGATTGAGGGCCACCTCGTAGGCCAGGGTATCCCACTCCGAGGTCGGGTTCTCGAAGAACTGCGCCCCGTACACCGCGTGATGCTTGATGCTCTCGTACTCTTCCTTCGTGAGGTCTTCCCTCTTCTTGAGGATCGCGTCGGTCACCCCCACCTTGCCGATGTCGTGCAACATCGAGGAGATCCTTAGGATATCCTTGAAGTTGTTTACTTCCTCCCGGGGCACCGCGTGCCTTTCCGCCCACTTCTGGTAGAGCTCCACGGCGTAGGAACCCACGCGGCTGACGTGCGGTTGGGTCTCCTCGGGATCCCGCAGCTCGGTGGTCTTCACCATCTTGAAGACGACGTCGCGCAGGAGCAGGGCACGCTCGATGGCAATGCCGGCATAGAAAGCGAACTGGGTGATGTAGAACCTCTGGTCCTCGGTGAACGGAATCGGGTTCCCCTTGCCGTCGAGGCGATTGATGAGCTCCAGGACCCCGACCATGTCGTTCTTGCTCGTGCGGATGGGGACGATCAGCATGGAGACCGTCTTATAGGAGGAGATCTGGTCGAAGTACGGGTTGAACGAGAAGGGAAAAGAGGTGTCGATCCGGTATGCGTCGTCAATCAGCAGGGACTCGGCGGTGGAAGCGACATATCCCGCTATGGAGCTCTTGTCGATCTCGATCTGGTTGTTCGTGTAGATGTACTTGTTGGAAAGGAAATCTTTCCGGAAGAGCGAATCGTTCTGTACGTAGCTGAAGAGCAGCTTTTTCTTCTCGACGAGAAAAATGGAACCTGCATCGGAATCGGTGAGCGAACGTGTCTCGTACAGGAGGCTGTCCAGCAACGTGTTCAAATCCCTGATATGGTGGAGCTTCTCCTGCTTTTCGAGGATCGTATTCAATATGAAGGGATCGTCTTTGCGGCTGCGCACTGCTCCGAGCATAAGCCTTTGCGTGTCTTGTGTCACTACGCGCACGGTACTCCGTGCGATTCGCGCGCACGGTACCCCCGTGCAATTCGCGCGCACGGCTTGAACGGGAGCGCGTTTCCTTCTATAAGTGAGATCGCCCCGATGAAGCGCCTCGGAATCGACGTCGGCTCACTCAATCTCAATGCCGTCATCCTCCAGGATGGCGAGATCCTTGAACGCGCGTCGTTCGAGCACGCGGG
>JBEKXR010000314.1:0-5233 GCA_049511935.1 Spirochaetia bacterium
CGCGGGCCACGCTGAAGGCAATTCTTCTGGCGCTGCTGGAGCCGGCGGACATGCTGAAGAAGGAAGAGTCGTCGGGGAATTTCACCGCTCGCCTGGCCCTGATGGAGGAGGCAAGAGACCTCCCGTCCTACGCGGTGTGGAACCGCTTCTGCGAGCAGCAGCGCGTGCCCTCCGGGGCGGCCTGGCTGGACAGGATCACGGAGTACGAGCGCTCCGTGCTTTCCCGGAGGCGATAGGCGGAAGCATGGACCTGAGCGAGATCATCGAGCTTTCCCGCCTCTACGGCCGGGGGAACGATTTCGTCATTGCCGGCGGGGGCAACACCTCCGTGAAGGATCGCGAGCGGATGGCCATCAAGGCGAGCGGGTTCGCCCTGCGCGACATCGGCTCCTCGGGCTTCGTCGAGCTTTCCCGGCCGGAGGTGCGCACCATCCTGGGCCGCGGCTACTCGAAGGATCCCCTCCGACGCGAAGCGGAGATCAAGGCGGACCTCATGAAGAGCCGCACCGCGCCGGACGCCGGCGGCCGCCCGTCGGTCGAGGCGTCCCTGCACGAGATGCTGGAGTGGCGGCTGGTGGTGCACACGCACCCGTACGCGGTCAACGCTCTCACGTGCAGCGCGCACGGCGAGAAGATCGCCCGGGAGCTCTTCGGCGGCGAGGCGCTCTGGGTGCCCTACACGGATCCCGGCTACCGGCTGGCGAAACTCATGGAAGAGAAGCTGAAGGCCTTCAGGGACGCGCGCCGCGGCGATCCCCGGATCGTGCTCATGCAGAATCACGGGCTTGTGGTGGGCGCCGACACGGCCGCGGAGATCCGCGCGCTCACCGACGAGGTGATGCGAAAGATTTCGAGCCGGTTCACGCAGCCCCTTCCCGTCGGCGAGCGGCCGGTGCGGGACGCCGCGGTGCGCGTGCTGCCGGCTCTCCGCATGCTGCTCTCGGAGCCGGATGCGCCGAAGATCGCGGCTGTCCGGAACAGCCCCATGGCGGAGCATTTCCTCGTGCCCGAGAACCGGGCTTCCGTTCAGCTCCCCTTCATGCCGGACAACATCGTCTACTGCAAGTCGGCTCCCCTTTTCCTCGATCTCGGCGAGGATCCCGAGGAGCTGCTTGATTCCTTCCCCCGGTCCGTGGACGCCTACCGGGCCCGGTGGGGATACAACCCGAAGATCTTCCTTGTTTCCGGCATCGGGGTCGTGGCCGTGGAAGACACGAAGAGGTCAGCGGAAACCTGCCTCGACGTGTTTGAGGACCTCATGAAGGTCAGCTGGCTGTCGCGCTCTTTCGGCGGGCCCCGGTTCCTCTCCCCCGAGGACATCCAGTTCATCGACACGTGGGAGGTGGAGAACTATCGGCGCGCCGTGTCGAAGGCCGGCTCTGCGAAAGGCCGCGCTGCAGGAAGGATCGCGCTCGTCACCGGCGCCGCGCAGGGCTTCGGCAGGGGGATCGCCGAAGGGCTCTTCCGCGAAGGGGCGAATGTCGTCATCGCGGACTTGAACGAGTCGGCCGGCCGGGGCCTCGAAGGGGAGCTGAACGCCGCGGCCCTCGGGGCGGGCGCCACGAACAGGGCGCTTTTCGCAGTCGCGGACGTCACCAGCCCCGCTTCACTCCATGTGCTGGCGCGTGAATGCGTGAAGGCCTTTGGCGGCCTGGACCTCCTGGTGAGCAATGCGGGGGTGCTCAAGGCCGGCGGGCTTGAAGAGATGACGCCGGAGAGCTTCGACTTCGTGACGCGGGTGAACTACACCGGGTACTTCCTCTGCGTGAAGTACCTCTCCCCGATCATGACGCTGCAGCGCCGGTTCGCGCCCGGCCGCACGGCGGACATCATCCAGATCAATTCGAAATCAGGACTTGAGGGGAGCAACAAGAACTTCGCGTACGCGGGGGGAAAGTTCGGCGGCATCGGGCTCACGCAGTCATTCGCCCTGGAGCTGGTGGAGCACGGGATCAAGGTGAATTCGGTCTGCCCCGGCAATCTCTTCGAAGGTCCATTGTGGTCCGACCCGGAAAAGGGGCTCTTCGTCCAGTACCTGAAGGCCGGCAAGGTCCCCGGCGCGAAGACGGTGGAGGACGTGCGGCGCTCGTACGAGTCCCGGGTTCCCATGGGACGAGGATGCCGCGTGGAAGACGTGTTGAAGGCGATCCTCTACCTGGTGGACCAGCAGTACGAGACCGGCCAGGCCCTGCCGGTGACCGGCGGACAGGTCATGATCCACTAGGCGCCCCCTTTACATATCAGGGTATTTTCGGTATGTTGTCCCGTCCAGGAATACTGAGATCCAAGGCAGGAAATAGATGGCGCGCAGGTGTGAAATATGCGGTAAAGGTACGGTCACCGGGAACAAGGTGAGCCACGCAAAAAACAGGACCCGCAGGGTCTGGAAGCCCAATCTTCTCAAGATCCAGACGATGGTCGGCAAGACCCAGACAACCATGAAGATCTGCACGCGTTGCCTGCGCAGCGGCAAGGTCGTGAAAATCGTCTGAGCGCGGGACGGCCGCACTTGGCGGCCGCCTCACGGTTCATCGATTATCGCGATCCTCCAAGATTCGCCGCGACCTGTTCCCACGAGACAACGTTCCAGAACGCCGCAATGTATTCGGGACGCCTGTTCTGATACTTCAGGTAGTAGGCATGCTCCCACACGTCCAGCCCGAGCAGCGGCTTCAGGCCCTGGGAGACCGGGCTGTCCTGGTTTGGCAGAGCGGTGATGACGAGCTTGCCCGCCGCATCCGCGCAGAGCCACGCCCATCCGCTCCCGAACAGGTTGGCGGCCGCGTTCCCGAACTGCTCCTTGAAAGCATCAAAGCTCCCGAAGTTCCTGTCCAGCGTCGTGGCCAGCTCTCTAGAAGGCTTCCCTCCCCCCTTCGGCGAGAGCATCTTCCAGAACAGGCTGTGATTGAGATGACCGCCGCCGTGGTTGCGAACGGCCGTACGGATGTCGGCGGGGATCGAATCCAGCTGTTTTAGTATCTCCTCGATCGGTCGGCCCTGAAATGAAGGGGCCTTTTCAAGCGCGGCATTCAGCTTGGAAACGTACGTGGCATGGTGTTTCCCGTGGTGGATCTCCATGGTCTTCGCATCGATGTGCGGCTCCAGGGCATTGAATGCGTAGGGAAGGTCTGGCAGACTGAAAGGCATGAAGTACCTCCTAATAGAATTCTGGTTAAATATTAGTATTTTAGTAATGTATAGGCAAAGGTTTTAGGCGCGAATCGCCTTTGCGGGAGGACGATGGGATGGCAGCACGCATCAAGGAGAAAGTGCTCGCGGAGAAGCTGGACTCCGTGCGCAAGGCGAAGAATATCTCGCCGAAAGTGCTGGAGAAGCTGGAGGCCCTTATTCGTCAGGGCGATGACTTCGAGCTCTTTCGAATCAACCCCATCCGATTCGCCGCCGACAGGGGGGTGATCGAGCACGAGGCCATCGATGCCTTTCTCCACGGGGCCAAGAACGGCATGTTCCAGATGGAGTGGAACCTCGTCTGCCCGACGTGCGGCGATTCGGTGGACAGCTTCCGATCGCTGAACAAGCTGAACTCGCATTTCTACTGTACGGTGTGTGACCTGAACTCGGAGGCCACGCTGGATGACCATATCCAGGTGAACTTCACGATTTCCCCCGAGATCCGCGAGATCTCCTATCATCGCCCCGAGGCCTTGTCCATCGAGGACTATCACCTGAAGTACCATTTCAACCAGAGCGCGACCATCCCCGGCGGACCGCGATTCATCGACGCGGTGCCGTCCCTCGTGAAGGGACTCTCCTACGTCGGCCCGGGCCAGAAAAAGCGCTTCGAGCTGGAGACGACGGGCGGCACGATCACCCTGAACGACCTCATGCATCACCTGAGCGCAGCAGTCGCGGTGAAGGGAAATCCGGCGGACAAGCCGCAGACACTCGGCGTGCGGATGGAATCCGGGAAGCTCGTGCCCGAACGCTTCGAGGTCGCTCCCGGCAGGGTGATCGTGGCGCTGGACAACCGCACGGCGGCCAGGTCGTCGATGCTGATCCTGAACTTCCCGCCCGGTTTCGAGAAGAAGCGCCTCATCTTCGAGCCTTTCCTGTCGGGCAAGAAGCTCATCTCGGTACAGACCTTCCGGGACCTGTTCAGCTCCGAGGTCATCCAGGGCACCGAGGGGATCGGCGTCCGGGACATCACCATTCTCTTCACCGACCTGAAAGGATCCACGGCGCTGTACGAGCGCATCGGGGATCTGAAGGCATTCTCCCTCGTGCACCAGCATTTCGACAGGCTGGGCAGCGTCATCAACGAGAACTCCGGGGCCTTCGTGAAGACCATTGGCGATGCGGTCATGGCATCGTTCCTGAACCCGCTGGACGCGGTGAAGGCGGCCCTGGAAATGAACCGCGAGATCACCCGGTTCAACCGCGCCTTCACCAGCCGGGACGTGATCCTGAAAATCGGCATCCACAAGGGTCCCTGCATCGCCGTGACCTTGAACGACCGCCTGGACTACTTCGGGCAGACGGTGAACACGGCGGCCAGGGTGCAGGGGCTCGCGGGCGCCGAGGAGGTCTACATCACCGACGACGTGCTCGCATTTCCGGGAGTAAAGGGCCTTCTGAAGGGCTACAAGGTCTACGGCGGCAAGGTGAAGCTCAAGGGAATCCAGGAAGAGATGCAGGTGTACAAGATCGTGGCCCCGAATTTCGTGGGCGCCGACGCAGGACACCGGGGCCCGGGCGCCGCGGCCGGCACGCGTGGCGCGCCCGCGGGTCTCAAGGCATCAGCAGGAGCAGCGGTCGCGAGACGAGCTCCATGAATCGGGAGAGGAACTTGCACGCGTAGACCCCGTCGAAGAGGACATCACGAGCCGTAAACCCCACCAGATCGTGGAGAAGGGGATTGCCCGAACGTTCCAGAACATCCGTCTCTTCGCCAACCTCACCTGCAGGGATCGCCGCTCTCCTGCGGACCCGCAGGCAGGTCGAGGAGGAGCGCTCGATCCGCGAGGCCGCCGAAAAACGCCTTTCGCAGGTCGGGATGTGGGAGTCACGCGACGAGCTGGCGCGCAACATCCCCTACGGCAGGCAGCGCATGCTGGAGATCGCCCGGGCCCTGGCCACATCCCCGCGGATGCTCGTCCTCGATGAGCTGTCCAGCGGCCTGAACCCGCGGGAGACCGAAGACCTGATGGCTTTCATCATGGGGAATCATCCGCGACGAGCATCTCACCGTGTTCCTCATCGAGCACGACATGAA
>JBEKXR010000315.1:0-5227 GCA_049511935.1 Spirochaetia bacterium
GTCACCCGTTCCATCTCGGCGCGGACGTCCCTGATGATGTCGACGAGGTGGTGCGTGCGCGACTCGTGCCCGCCGGGCCTGATGCACGACTTGCAGAATGCACCTGCTTTCGTGTAGCGCGTGATCTCCTCCACCGTCTTCAGGTCATTGATCCGAATCACGTCCCTGATTGTGCGCAGGCTCACGCGCGCGCAATGGCAGACGATTTCCTCCTCTTCGAGAGAGTCCATGTCGACCCCCTTGTATTCTGAGGCGGCCTTGCGGATAACGTCATAGGCCATGACGCTGCAGTGCATCTTCTGGGGTGGAATGGCCGAGGTCTCCTCGTCGTCGCGAAGGGCGCGCTCGACGTCGATGTTTGTGATCCTCATGGCCTCGTCCACCGTCTTGCCGATGATCATCTCGCACATCATGTCGCTCGAGGCAATCGCCGTGCCGCATCCGAAGGTCTTGAATTTCGCGTCCCGGATTCGGTTCGACTTCGGGTCCACGGCCCAGAACGCCCGGATGGCATCGCCGCAGACCTCCGCACCCCAGTCGGCCACCACCAGACGGGCGCCCAGCGCCTCGGCCTGCTCCTTCGTGATCTCTCCGAGATGACGAGGATTGAGCATGTGATCGTTCACCTTCCGGGAATAGCTTTCCCAAAGCGTTCCGCCTATCAGGTCCGACTTGGCCATGAATGTTCTCCTTGCGGCCGCGAAACTGCACGGCGTGCCGTGCATGGACCGTGGCCGCGCAAATGCCACGGATTACCGTGGCTGCTGTCAGTGCACGGCGCTCGGCGAGATGGTGCGCAGCCGCGCGATCCCGGCGCGCAGGGCGGCGATCGCGGCGTCGATCTCCTCTTCCGTCGTGAACCGGGACAAAGAGAGACGGACGCCCGTGTGCGCAAGCTCCGTGTCGATGCACATCGCGACGAAGGTGGGGTTCGGCTCCAGCGACTCGGAGGCGCACGCGCTGCCGGTGGATGCGGCGACGCCCTGGCGGTTGAGGTCCCAGATCATCGCCTCGCCTTCCACCCCCTTCACGCTCATGAGGATGGTGTTCGGCACGCGCAGCTCCCGCCTGCCGATCACGGTGATCCCCTCGATGGACGAGAGAGCGTCTTCCAGCTTGTCGCGCAGGCGGCGCACCTCGGTCTGTTCGTGGGAGAGACCGTCGACGGCGAGCTCCATCGCAAGGCCCATGCCGATCAGGAAGGCAACGTTCACCGTGCCGCCGCGGCGCCCGCCCATCTGCTCCCCGCCGTGCAGGAGCGGGGTGAAGGGAAGGCCGTGCCGCACGTACAGGCCCCCGACGCCCTTCGGCCCGTGGAACTTGTGCGCGCTGAAGCTGAGGAAGTCGACCGGCACGTCCTGCACGTCGACGGGCACTTTGCCGATTGCCTGGACCGCGTCGGTATGGAAGAGAATCCCCTGCTCACGGCAGAGGGCCGCCAGCTCCCTGATCGGGAAGATCAGGCCCGTCTCGTTGTTCGCCCACATGATGGAGACGAGCGCCGTCCGGTCGGGGTGGATGTGCTCACGCAGGATGTCGGCATCGACGATTCCATCCGCGTTCACGGGCAGGAAGGTGACTTTTGCGCCCAGGCTTTGGAGAAATCGACAGGTGTTGCTCACGGCGGGGTGCTCCACCTGGGTGGTGACGATCTCGGTTTTCTGCCCGGTTCGGATCTGCTCGTACCAGACCGAGGAAAGGATCGTGTTGTTCGATTCTGTCGCGCAGCTGGTGACAAGAATGTCGTCGCTGTCCCGGGCATTGATTCCCGCGTACAGCCTGTCGAAGGCGAGGCGCATGTAGGGATGCACTTCTGTGCCGAAGGTGTGCAGCGAGTTCGGGTTGCCATAGAGCTGGCACCAGAACGGCTCCATCGCCTCCTTCACGCGAGGGTCGAGTATGGTCGTGGCGTTGTTGTCCAGGTAAATGCGGTCCATTTCCTCAATAATATCAATTAACTCGCACGGGCGCAACGCCCCGTACAGCAGAAACGCAAGTGCCTATTTCAACTTCTTTCGAAGCTTTCTGCCGGTAGGGTGCGGCGTCTCGGGGACGGGCGCCGTCGTTTTCGCCCGCGCGGAAAAAACGGCCATCAGGATGAGAGCTGTCGCGATGAGGAGGACGTTCAGGATCTGCCCCGTGGTGAAATTGAACCAGGTAAACTGAGAGTAGAAGTTGTCCAGCTTTACCAGGGTGATCGGGTAGCCGTAGCCGCCGAATCCGAGACCCTTGTCGGGCTGGCGCACGTACTCGATGAAAAAGCGGATGACGCCGTACCCGAGCATGTAGCAGGCGACCGAAAACCCCTTGTAGGGTCTGCGTTTCCGCACGATGAGCCATAGGACGAGCCAGAGCAGCAGGCCTTCGAAAAACGCCTCGTACAGCTGCGAGGGGTGCCGCGGGAGGTTCACGAGGCCCGAGGCCGGGACGGGCAGGCCGACGGACGCGGCGTAGTCCTTCACCCACTGCTGGTTGGCAGGGAAGCTCTCGGCGTTCGGGAATACCATCCCCCACGGTGCGGTCGTGATCCGCCCGTACAGCTCGCCGTTGATGAAGTTGCCCAGACGCCCGAACGTGTACCCCAGCGGGATCCCCGAGACGAGCATGTCCCCCCATCCCAGCACGTCGAGTTTTTTCACCTTCAGGTAGGTGATGATCGCGATCGTGGCGCCCACGACTCCGCCGTGGTAGGACATGCCGGCGATGCCGGTGAGCCGCAGCCTGCCGTCCACCACGGCAAAGGGAAGGATGATCTGCAGGGGATGCTGGAAGTAGTACCCGCTGGGATCGTAGATGGTCACGGCGAATGCGCGCGCGCCCACCAGGAGGCCGATGATCGCCCAGAAGAACATGTCGAGCACCGCCTCTTTCTCCGCAGCGGCCAGCGGCCCTCCGCTCCCCCCGGCCCTCCTCCTGAGCTGCCACATGAAGAGGAGGTATGCAATGGCAAAGGCAACCAGGTACATGAAGCCGTACCACCTGATGGGAAGGCCGGGGATGATCTCGGGCCGGAGCCACGAAGGGTAGGGAATAAACGACAGCATGCAGAACTCCTTCCGGGCTCCAGCTTAAACCTTTTCGACGATCCTGCCCTGCACCGGATCGAAGTAGAGGCTGATCATCTTCTTCTCCGCGCGTGCCTCATAGCGTCGTCCGTGGCTCTCGAGGACGGCACCGGGGTACAAGACGCCCCGCACGACCACTTCGGACGGCACATGCTCGTCGTACCTGTCGCGCAGGGTGATGAGGCGCATCTTGCGCTGTTCGATGAGCTTCATGGCCTGCACCTTCTGCGCCCGGGCACGAGCCAGCAGGGCGGCAGCTTGGGACTGCGCGGGGGCGGCGCCGGTCGCTGCGGCTGCCTCCAGGGCGCGCTTCTCCCGCACGAACATCTCCGCGTCCAGCTCTGCGACCCTCTTCGTGAGCGCCGCGACTTCACGCTCTTCCCGCTCGATCTGATCCTTCACGAGGAAATTTTGGCCAAAGGAGACGACGGTGCGCACGCCGCTCGGGGACCCGATGTTCTGCGCCTCCACGCCGCGGCTTGCCCGCACCTCGCCGGCCACGAGGGTGCCCTTTTCCGTGTCGAGCCTCAGCCTGCCGTTACACTTCACCTGGCAGCGGACGCAGGGGCCGCGCAGGTGCACGTCCCCGATGGCGAGGAGGACCGACTGCTCGGCGAACAAGCCCTCGATGTCCCTCTTCGACCTCAGGATCGCCTTTCCCTCACCCTTGATCCCCTGCCCCACCGTGATGCTCCCGCCCGCGGAAAGCAGGGCCGCCTCCACCGCCGCGCCGACCTCCAGGACCCCCTCGGCCACCACGGTGAATCCCGAGCGAATGGATCCGCCGATCCTCACGAGGCCAGGGAACTTGATGTTGCCCGTGGCCATGGAGACGTCGCCCTCCACGGTGTGCGACTCAGTCACGGAAAGGACTCCCCGGTCCCGCACGAGCTCCCCCGCGCTGTCCGAGGTGAACCGGATGCTGCCGTCCGGCTGGACGTCCTCCCGGATCCCGCGGCCCGCCTTCAAGGTCTCCTGGGCCTCGGGAGGCGGGGTGAGTGCCTTGCCGGTCACGTCCCAGCCGACTTCCGCGAGCGAGTCCCGGGGCCGCACGGTGGCGACCAGCTCCCCCTTCCGGATTCTCGTGATCCGGTCCTGGGCGCGGAAATCGGCTCGGCCATCCTTGCGAAGCGCCACGGCCTGTCCCGATGCAATGTGGACGTGGAACACGATTCTCTTCTGCGCGTCCAGCCGCGGCCGCCGGCCCTCCGCGATGGGCTGGTCCACGAAGCCTTCGCCCCGGACGACCTTCTCCATGAGCACGAGCATCTTCTGCTCGTCGATCCCTTTCTGCACGCCGGCCTGCCGCAGGCGTGCACGCACGTCCTCCGCGGAGATCCGCGCGCCGTCTCCCTCCGGTGGGAAGTATGAGACCGATGCCTTCATGCGGTCGGAGGACAGGGCGACCTGCATCTCGGCGTCCCGGTGGGGCCGGACCCGGAGGAGAATGGTCGTCCCGCCGCTGCCCTTTTCCAGTATTCCCTGTTCGGCGGCCACCACGACGTCCTTGCGCATCGCCAGGCCCTCGAAAAGTCGCACGTCCGCGGTCCCGGATCTCGCCGGGCTGATTGCGGCGCCGAACACGTCGATCCCCGCTTCCCCGCCCAGGGAGGGGGAAATGCGCAGGACCTCCGCGTCCTTCTTCACCCGGGCGACAGCCTCCACCCGGGAAGGGGGAAAGGCGCCGAGCGACGCCAGGGATTTCAGCGCCTCCGGGCGGGACGCAGCCGCCGCCCTGATGGCGGCCGCCTCCCCGGCCGGCAGGAACATCGCGCGCCACTCGATCTTCGGCTCCGAGCCCGGTTTCGCGGCGCGCCCGGAGACCAGGACGTAGTCGGCGAGCTCGGCGGCGGTGCCGGCAAAGAAGGCAAGCAGGTCCTTGCGGACGCTTTCGGGATTGAAGCCCTTCACCTTGCTCGCCCGGATGGCCTCGCTCACCGCGGCGAGTGACAACGGGATCCCTGCACCCCTGCCCTTTCGCAGTGACAGGACCGCTTTCTGCTTGTCGGCCGATACCGTCACCACGGCGACCCCGTTGACGGTGGGAGAAAGCGAAGCGGCGTCGAGCGACGCGCCGCGGAGAATCGAGTCCTGCATCATCGACTCTATCTCGTGCACGGGCAGGAGGGTGGCTGCGGCAAAGCCGAGCGCGGCGGCCCGGG
>JBEKXR010000316.1:0-5219 GCA_049511935.1 Spirochaetia bacterium
ATCCTCGCGGTCATCCTCATCACGACCTTTGCCCAGTGCTTCGCTAATATCGCCGCGATGTTCAAGGAGGTGCGCGCCCGGGCGGCGCTCCTCATCATCGTCTCGATCTACGCGGCCTCCTTCCTGTACACCGGCGCCGTGCGCGCCCTGCTGGCCTCTGCGGGGGGAGCGCTGGGGCTGTGAACGGAATCACCGACCGGGAGGAAATGCTGGAACGGCTCTGGCAGCTCGGCGAGCGAGGCGCCGCGACCGTCGAGGGACTGCGCATATCCCTGAAAGGCAGGTTCGACGCCGCTGACCTGGAACGACTCCAGGAGGACGGAATGGTGCGGAGGGATGCAGAGACGCTCTCCCTTACGGGTCCGGGCGCCGCCCACGCGGAGAGGCTCATCCGCGCCCACAGGATCGGCGAACGACTGATCCACGACGTGCTGGGCCGGGAGTTCGAGTCGGGAGCCTGCGAGTTCGAGCACATCCTGGCCACGGAGATCGTGGACGGGATCTGCACGCTCCTGGGCCACCCGAGAGAGTGCCCGCACGGGTTTGCCATCCCGCAGGGAGAATGCTGCAAGGTCTCGGCCCGATACGTGCAGAAGATCGTCGTGCCGCTCACCGAGCTGCAGATCGGCCAGACAGCGAGGGTCGCATGGGTGTATACTCGCAGCGACCAGCAGCTGCACCGCCTGACCTCCCTGCAGATCCGTCCCGGCTCGATCGTGAAGCTCCACCAGGACTACCCCTCTTACGTGATCGAATGCGACGGCGCGAGCATCGCCATGGACGAAGAGGTGGCGCGCAGCATCAACGTCTGGCTCGAGGGCGCCTCCCCGGTTCGGGAGGAAGCGCCCGCGCGGCACGGGCGTCCGAACTTCGCCAAGCCATGGTGGCGCTGGCGCCTGGGCGGCCGCACCAGGGGACACTAGCACACACCGCGCGGAGCGCGGTATCTGGGGCCGTGCCCGTCAGTGCCAGTTGTGCCAATACAGTATGGGCTTCTAGAGGAGAAACGGGATGGTGACCTATCGGACGATGGGCAGGACCGGCGCGCAGCTGTCTTCACTGGGCTTCGGATGCATGCGCCTTCCCATGAAGGACGCGGGCACGGTGGACCGGGACAAGGCGATCCCCATGCTGGTGCGCGCATACGAGCATGGCGTGAACTACTTCGACACGGGCAAGTGGTACTGCGGCCAGGACTCCGAGCGCACCCTGGGGGAAGCGGTGAAGCGAATGGATCGCAGCAGGATCTTCCTCTCCACCAAGTACGCGCAGGGAGCACCGACCGCGAACGATCTGCGGGAGAAGTTCGAGACCAGTCTTGCCCTCATGGACCAGCAGTACGTGGATTTCTACCATCTCTGGGGCATCTCGTGGGAGTTCTTCCGCACGAAGATCGACATCCCCGGCGGGCCCCTGAAAGAGTTCCTGAAGCTCAGGGACGAAGGGCTGGCCCGGCACCTTTCCTTCTCGTTCCACTCGGATGCGGCGGAGATCAGAAAGCTGGTCGATACCGGGTACTTCGAGAGCATGCTCTGCCAGTACAACTTCCTGGACCGCCGCTGCGAGGAAGGCATTGCCTACGCGGCCTCGCACGGCCTCGGAGTGGTCATCATGGGTCCCGTCGGGGGCGGACGCCTGGGCACCCCGAGCGACGTCATAGCGAAGATCCTGCCCGGGGCCGCCGCGATGGGCACCCCGGAGCTCGCTCTTCGATTCGTCCTGTCCAACCCCTCGGTCACCGTCGCGCTGAGCGGAATGTCGACTCTCGAGCAGGTCGAACAGAACGTCGTGCACGCCTCGCGCTCATCCTGGCTCTCCCCGGAGGAACAGACCCGGGTCCGCGCGGCGGCCGAGGAAAACCAGAAGTTCATGGACCTGTACTGCACGGGGTGCGGGTACTGCATGCCCTGCCCGCAGGAGGTGAACATCCCGAAGGTCTTCGAGGCCATGAACCTCAAGAGCGTGTGGGGCCTGGAAAAGCCGGCGCGGCGCATGTACGCGGATATCGGAACCACTCCCTGGCTGAAGGGCAAACAGGCTGATGCGTGCATCGAGTGCGGGGAGTGCGAAGAAAAATGCCCTCAGAAGATCCCCATCACCTCCCAGCTCGCCGAGTCCCGCAAGGCGCTGGAGTAGAAACGCGCGATTTCAGGTAGAGCTGGAAAGCAGTCTCGTCGATGTAGCCCATCGCAATCGCAATCTCACCGAAAATGCGCGTGTCTCCCGTGCGCTGGGCGATCACGACGTCCTCGACCTGCCAGGTTTTCATCGCCCCGATGGCCACGAGGAAACCGCCGATCTTGTCCGCGTCCGTACGCGGGGTTTCATCCGCCATATTACAACCTCCCTCCCGGCCAGAGGGTGATGGGAACGGGTGCTCCTGTTTTCCGGGTCTGGTAGATCCGGCACCGCTCGGGCCACTTTTCGCAGTACAACTCCCGCATGTGCGCGCTGTGGCCGTTCTTCTCGATCATGTCGAAAAAATGAGAGCGGCTGCAGTACGGGCAGCTGGAATCATTGCTCATGCGTGTTCGCCGCCTCTCTCAGCTTTTCTGCTGGCTGCGTTACGCGCTCTCGTGCGTGCCCTTCATGGCATCCTGAAGCTGGTGGAGCACCTCCGTGTCCTTCATCAGGGCCGGGTTGTCTTCCGCATACTCCCGCAATGTCCGTCCCGCCGTGCTTCGTGCCTTCGCGTCCGCTCCCGCGGCAAGAAGCGCAGTGGCGATCGCGGTGTTCTGCCCGACCCACGCGGCGTACAGGAGGGCGGTCGTGACGTCAAGCGACGGGTTGCATTTCGCCGCATAGATGAGCAGGGTCCAGCCGAGCTTGTCACGGGTCTCGAGCCTTGCGCCTCCCCTCAGGAGAGCGGCGATGACCGCGGGGTCGCCGTTACGCTCCGCCGCGTGCATGAGCGCGGTTTCACCGTTTCTGTCGCGGGCGTCGACGACAGCGCCGTAGCGGAGGAGGGGTGCTCCTGGATATCAACCTACCCGACATGGACGGCCTGCGCGCACTGCGGCAAATCGCGGCCCGGCCGCTCGCGCCGCCTGTTGTCATGCTCACGGCATCGATAATCGGACAGCGAGCATCCAGCGTGCAGCCATACCCGCCTGGATCAGCTCCTTCACGCCGATACACGAGAGCCAACACCGAGAACATTTTGAAAGGTCTGTGTGCAGTGCCCCCTTGGAGGTCATGACACGCCGGCGGCCAATCCTGGAATCGCCTTTACGTGGGCCTGCTGTCCAAGAGGCGCGTGGGGAGCAAGGCTCGCAAATGCTGTGACACCCAAAAACCTACGGCACGATGAAGCGAACGATCCGGTTGTTTCTGATATCCGCGCCATAGATATTCCCACCGCCATCCACCGCAACTCCCCAAGGATGGTCAAATTGATTGGTGCCGCGGCCAGAGCTGCCAAGCGTGGTCCAATTGGTGCCGCTCATGTCATCCACGCGGACAATTCGGTAGTTGCCAGAATCAGCGATATAGATATGCCCACTGGCATCCAGTGCAACTCCCGCAGGGTAGGAGAACTGATTGGTTCCACTGCCATGGTCGGAATGACCAATGCCTCCAAGCAAGGTCCAGTTGGTGCCGCTCATGTCATCCATGCGCACGATCCGGTAGTTGCCATAATCAGCGATATAGATATGCCCACTGGCATCCACCGCAACACCATTCGGGCTTTTAAACTGAGTGGCGCCGCGGCCAGAGCTGCCAATCGTGGTCCAGTTGGTGCCGCTCATGTCGTCCATGCGCACGATGCGATTGTTGTCAGAATCCGCGACATAGATATGCCCACTGGCATCCACCGCAACACCAGTAGGGTAGTAGAACTGATTGGCTCCGCTGCCTTCCGTACCGATGGTCTGCCATGTATCGTAAATGGTATAGGTCGCCATCCCCACACTTGAGTCTGTCATTCCAGTCTTTGTCGCTATCGCTTTGATGGTCTCGCTCGTCCCGTTTCCGGCAACCGAAATCGGCGTAGAGTATGTTGCTGAGGAAGTAGTCGGTATGGAACCATCGGTGGTGTAGTGAATTGCTGCGCCAGACGTCGCAGAATTGATTGTTACCGCCTGGTCGCTTGAATAGGTGCCGCCCAATGGTCTGAAGGCAGGGGTTGATACCTGCGGATAGCTGATGCTATAGGCTGCAACCCCGACGTTTGAGGCCGTCACTCCTGCTTTGATCGCATACGCCTTGATCGTTGTCGTGGTCCTAATTCCTGCAACCGAAATCGGGGCAACATACTTCGGAGAGGAAGCGGAAGGCGTGGAGTTGTCAATCGTATAGTAAATCACTGCGCCAAAAGTAGCACAGCTGATCGTTACAGACTGGTCAGTTGAATACGTCCCAGCAACCGGGCTGAAATTCGGTGTGGAGACCTGTGAATAATTAATGGCATATGCTGCACTCGCCACCAAAGAATCCGTCATGCCTGTCTCGGTTGCTATCGCCTTTATCGTCTCGTTGGTCCCACTGCCTGCGACAGGAATCGCCGCAGAGTATGTGGCCGAAGAACTGGTCGGTGTGGAGCCATCAGTGGTATAGTGAATCACTGCGCCCGACGTTGCACAGCTGATCGTCACCGACTGGTCGAATGAATAGGTGCCAGCTTGTGGGTTGAAGATTGGCGTCGCAACCGCACCGGAGATCGTGTAGGCGGCTGTGGCAACAGTGGAATCAGTCCAGCCAGCCTCATATGCAATCGCCTTTATTGTCTCGGTCGTCGCCACGCGAATAGGCGCTGAATATGCTGTCCCAACCGTTTCCGTCGGTGTGCTTCCATCTGTTGTGTAGCGGATGGATGCCCCTGATGTCGTCGTGCTGATGGTGACCGCCTGGATACTAGTATAGGTCCCAGCCGCAGGGCTAAAGGTAAGGGCTGCAACCTGTTGTGACGATGTGTTTGCTGGCGATGTGTTTGCTGACGACGTGTTTGGGGGCGCTGTGTTTGCAGCTGCTGTATTTGGCGACGATGTGTCCGTGGGGCAGCTTGTGAGGGAAAGGCTGATAATTCCTATGATAAGACTTGAGAGCAGGAACTTCGTTCTCTCGGACACGCTTTGCCTCTCTTGGGGCTGCATTGAACCAAAGCTCGCATCTGTTGCACGTCTCCGATTATAGCACACCGTTGAAGCCAAGGCATCGGTTTTTCAAGAAGGCGATGGCTTCGGAATGAGCCCCAGAGTCTCCCTTTTCACGGGGGAAGA
>JBEKXR010000317.1:0-5174 GCA_049511935.1 Spirochaetia bacterium
AAGTTTGAAAGGCTCCTGGAACCGGGGGCCGCGCGCGACGGGATAAACGATTTCCTGCGCGCGCGCATTGCCGCACTCCTGGCGAACGTCGTGCAGCCCGGCGGTGAGCCCTCCGAGAGCTTCACGGAAGTAGTGCGGGAGATCATCGCGTATGCCGGGGAGAGCTTCGATGCGGCATCGGCCGCAGGGGCGCTCATTCGGTGGGGCCAGAGAGATGGTGTGGCGGAGCGGCTCATCGAGGGCGCTGCGGAAGCCCTGCGTGCCGGGATCGCGGGAAATGCCGAATCCCTCGCGGACACGCTCACTCCTCTCGTGAAAAGAAACGCCGGGTGGCAGGGCATATTTGTCGGCCGCGGAACCGTCGAACGGCTCCTCCGCGGAGCGAGGGAAGAGCTCGAGCGCGTGAGAGCGGACCCCGCTCATGATCTGCGGGTCCTGCTCGGGCGCAGGTTGAAGGACCTCTCGACTCGTCTTTCGGGGGAGACGCCGGATCCCGATCCTGTCCGTGAACGGTTCCGCGCGTCGTTCCGAAAAGTGGTCGAAGATCCATCGACTCCTTTGCAGGCCGCCCGGCTCCTGGCCGCGGTTCTCGACCGGCTCCGTGCAGCCGTTCAGGAGGAAAGCTCGGGCTTCGTGCAGGGTGTCGAGCGGGTGGAAGTGGTAATCATTTCTCAATTGAGGGCGAACGCGGAGTTCCGCGGCAGCTTCAACCGGGGAGTGGCCGGCCTCGTCTCGAGCCTCATCGCGAGGAGCGGGCTCATCGAAGGCGTGACCGGCTACCTTGCGGGACTTCTCAAGAACACCGATGAGCGCGAGTTTGTCGGCCGGATCGAAGATGCGGTATGGAACGACCTTCAGTACATCCGCGTGAACGGCGCGGTGGTCGGAGGGATGGTGGGAATCGTGCTTGCGGTGTTCTCTTCGCTCGTTCACCGGTAGGAAGTGATGCGCCGGGCACGGTCAAGGACCTCGCCCGGCACATCGACCGTTACTCGATCGTAAAACCCTTCTTCGCCGCTTCATCCTTGACCGAGGTGAGAATCGCCCGGTCCAGGCTGTGGGCGCCTGCGTTGTTCTTCATCTGCTCCGCGACGTAAACACGGCGCTTCTCGTTGGCGGTGTTGATCTTCTCCTGCAGCGCCGTCCTGCGGGCGACCAGGCCCTGGAGGTATTTCTCTTTCTGCGGAAGGGTCATCTTCCTCATCTCGAGCGGAAGGTCGTCGTCCTTCAACGAGCCGAGGGTGACCGCCTTGTTCTGGACCGCGTCCACCAGGTCCCAGCTCGAGTTGGAGTACGCCCCCTGGGCTTTTGCCACGGAGCGCTGCACGGTGGCCTCCGCGCCCATCGAGGCGGCATTCGAATCCTGCGCGGCCTGTCTCTCCTTCAGCGCCTCTCCTTTGCTGCCGTAGCCCACATAGGTAGCGTTCAGCTCGTCGCCCAGGATGACAATGTCCTTGTCGAACGGGGTCGTAATGTTCACGACCGCCTCGTCCTGGTCGATGCTCATGTACCTGCCGTCGGCCCGGTCTGCCCCATCCTTCCAGAACGTGGAGACCCCCTCGTCGAATGATCCGCAGAACACGGTGTTGACGATGATCCCCTTCCTGATCGCCTTTGCGCAGGAGACGGCATAGGGGAACGACCCCTGGGTGAAGGGCTCGTTGCCGGCGATGTAGATGACCTTCAGGACATCGTTCGTCCGGCTCCACGAAAGTCCGTCGACCGCACGGTCGATCACCATCCCGCAGTACTCGCTTCCGCCGTCGGTCGTGAGCTTGAACAGCTCCTCCGAGATCCTGTCCAGGTCCGTGGTGAGGTTGGACACCATGCGGATGTAGCCGTCGGACTCGCGCAGCTGGTCGTTGCCGTATTCGTAGAGGGCCACCTCGAGCACGGGATGCGCGCCGTGCCGCTTCGCCCGTGCCAGCTCGTTCACCACCTTCCACAGCTGTGCTTTCGCCTGCCCGATGAGCCCGTCCATCGAATTGCTGGTGTCCAGCAGGATGGCCATCTGGATCCGTTCCTCCGCAAAGGCGACGCCGCCGGAGGCGAACAGCAGCATAAGCGCCGCCACGATCCATTTCGTACAAGGTACCAGTCTCTTCATGTTCCTGCTCCTCTCACGATCAAGGCTACCCCGGCGGGAGCGGCGGTGTGCCATGCAGGAGCAAATGAAATGTAAAAAGAATGCAAAAGGGCGCCCGGGGAGAGAATTTCAGACGGGAAGCTGCCGTACGGCGGTCACGCGCCGGGCAGCGTCTCGGGCTCCTTTGTAAGCTTCGGCGGCTGCCGGAAGATGTCCTTGTCCCTGGTGACCGTGGGAGGGGTGTACCGGTTGCCCATGCTCAGGCACTTTTTCGGGCACACCTCCACGCACGCGTTGCACGTGCAGCAGCGCAGGCGGTCGATGTTCCATTCCTTGTCGGACTTGAGGACGATGATGGCGTCCGTGGGGCACCGTTTCGCGCACGCGCTGCAGAAGATGCACGCCTCGATGTCGATCTCGATCCGGCCGCGGCTCCGCGCCGCCCGGTGGGGCTCCTTCTCCCGCGTGGGATACAAGCGGGTTGCCGGCGGGGAGAAGAGGTTGCGCATGATCGTGCGTGACATCCCGAGGACCGACATTCCTACCTCTCCGTGCAGCTGATGCAGGGATCGATGGTGAGCACGAGCACCGGCACGTCGGCAAGCTCGCAGCCCTGCAGCATCTTCACAAGGGCGGGGACGTTGGCGAAAGTGGGCGTCCGTACCCGGTAGCGCTGAAGGTAGCGGGTGCCGTCTCCCTTCACGTAGTGGATCACCTCGCCGCGCGGCTGCTCGCAGCGGGAGTGATACTCGCCGTCGGGATACCCCGAGACCTTCACGCCCACTTCTCCGCCGGGGATCCTGGATGCCACCTGGGCAATGATGTCGATGGACTGGAAGAGCTCCCCGATGCGCACGGCGCAGCGCGCGTATGAGTCACCATCAGTCTCCACGATCGGCGCGAAGTCCACGGCACCGTATGCGGCGTAGCCGAGTGTCCGGGTATCCCGCGAAATGCCGCTTGCGCGCATCATCGGCCCCACGCAGCCCAGCTCGGCTGCCTGGTCCCGGGTGAGCACCCCGACTCCGGCGAGCCGGTGGTTCACCGAGTCGTCCTGAAGGAAGACGTCGGCGAGCCGGCGCATCTCGGCGCCCAGGGCCTTCACGCGCCGGACGATGTCGGTGAGCGCGTCGTTCGGCACGTCGCGCCTCACGCCGCCGACCCTGCAGACACCGAGGATGATCCTGCCCCCGGTCATTTCCTCAAGCATGTCGACGATCTTTTCCCGGATGCGGAAGCTCTGCATGAAAAGGCTCTCGAACCCGAAGGCATCGGCCATGAGGCCGAGCCACAGGAGGTGGATGGACAGCCGGGCAAGCTCGGACCAGATCGTGCGCAGGAACACGGCCCGGGGGGGCACCTCCACGGACATGAGCGCCTCCACCCCCTGGCAATAGGCCATGCTGTGGATGAAGGCGCAGATGCCGCAGATGCGGTCCGCCACGTAGACCAGCTCGTTGAAATCCATCTTCTCCACGAGCTTCTCGAAGCCCCGGTGCACGAACCCGATCTTGGGGACGGCTTCCACCACTTTTTCGTCCTCCAGCACGAGGTCGAGGTGGATGGGCTCGGGGAGCACCGGGTGCTGGGGACCGAAGGGGATGACGGTCCTAGTCCCCATGGTCGGGCTCCTTCGTCACGTAGGGAGTGGGCACCATCGTGGTGTACAGGTGCCCGTGGAAATCGAGCGCCATGCCTTTCACGGTGATGCCGAACAGGTCGTGCATCTCGTTCTCGTAGAGGAACGCAGGCCAGTAGAAGGACGATATGCTGGGCAGCTCGGGGTCTGTCATGGGCAGCCGGACACGCAGCGTGTGCATCCCGTGCAGTGAGGCGGAGTCCGGTGAATCCAGGGACTGGCCGTCCCTGTCGAAGCAGTAATTCACCTCCTGGTCGGCAACCAGCCGCGTGCAGGCCGCATGCACGAGGCGCCATCCCTCGGCGCGCATCTTCTGCACACGCTCCAGCAGCGCGGAAGCAGGGATCTCCTCCACGGCCTGCTGTTCTTTCGGATTCAATTCTCTCGGATTCACTGCCGGATCGCTCATGCCCCCTCCCGGTCACGCGCGAAGTACACCCTATCGCGATGCTCGGAGACCTTTTCCTGCCTGATGGGCAGGTAGCCCAGGCGCTGGTAGGGCTCCATGGTGTGCCTGCTCTTCTGCCCCGTGAAGGTCTCGAACCTCTTCGCCTTCGGGAAGCAGGCCTCGACTTCCTGCACGAGGCGGGTGCCGATACACTGCTTCCAGAAATAAGGATGCACGACGAGCCGCGAGAGGTGCGCCGTGTCGCCGTCCATTCGTCCCTTTACCGACCCGATGATCTTCCCGCCCACAACGGCCTTGATGAACACGCGTGTTTCGAAGTCACGGCGCAAGTCCTCCAGGGTCTGCCGCAGCGGGGCGAGGCTCCAGTCGTCGTACATCTCCGCCTCGTTCTGGTAGACGATCTTCTGCAGGGCGAGTATCTCAGGCGCGTCCTGTGACGTGGCCCTGCCGATGGTCATCTCCTTCATCCGCCCGTGCATGGACTTCATGTACGCGTGCTTCTTTTCCAGGAGCTGCACGGCCTGGAGGATCCCGTCGATGATGGATTCGGGCCGGGCTGCGCAGCCCGGTATGTAGATGTCCACGGGCAGCACCGTGTCCACCCCTCCCATCACGTTGTAGCACTCGCGGAACACGCACCCCGATGTGGCGCAGATGCCGACCGCGGCCACGACGCGCGGCTCGGGCATCTGCTCGTAGAGGTTCCGCAGCACTGTCAGGTTCTGCGCGTTCACCGAGCCGGTGACGAGGAAGATGTCAGCGTGCTTCGGGTTGCCCGTGTTGATCACCCCGAGGCGCTCCACGTCGTACAGCGGGGTGAGGCTCGCCACCACCTCGATATCGCAGCCGTTGCAGCTGGAGGCGTCGTAGTGCAGCACCCAGGGCGATTTCCTGAAGGCCTTCATTTCCTCCCCCCGCTACCGAAGAAAGAACACGACGAGGATGTTGCCGACGCCAAGGGCGGCGGCGGTGATCCAGGCGCTGGCGAGGGCGAGCTGCCACTTCACCCGCGCAAAGACGTTGTCCACGAGGATGACGAT
>JBEKXR010000318.1:0-5164 GCA_049511935.1 Spirochaetia bacterium
CCCGATCGCGGCCCCGACGATGGCGCCCTCGGAGATCGGAGTGTTCCTCACCCGGCGGCGGCCGAACTTGTCGAAGAGCCCCTTTGTCACCGAGAACGCGCCGCCGAGGAGTCCCACGTCTTCCCCGAAAATCAGGGAACGCTCATCCGCTTCGAGGATTCGGTCCAGCGCGGCATTGATGGCCTGGCGCATCGTCATCCTGCCGCCGCCCATGTGAACAGCCTTCGGGGCATCGCCGGCGCGGAGCGGCGACTCCACGGGGGAGTACACGTCCGTGAGCGCATCCTCGGGCCTGGGCGGCGGGCAGGACCTGGCGAAAGCAACGGCGTCCTTCATTTCGCTTTCAACTTCGGCACGCCTGCGCTCGATCTCGGCGCGCTCCACCCCGTAGCCGCGGACGAGCCGCTCCTCCAGAGAACGGATGCAATCCCTTTTCTTCCAGTCCTCGATTTCCGATTGAGTCCGGTAGGGTTGCGGGTCCCCTTCCCAGTGACCGCGGTAGCGGTAGGTCTTGCATTCCACCAGTGTGGGTCCCTTGCCCGCCCGTGCGCCGGCCACTGCGGCGCGCACCTTGTCGAAGACATCCAGAACGTCGGTCCCGTCCGCGATCACTCCCGGCATTCCGTATGATGCGGCCCGCGCCGCGACGTCGCGCACACCCTGGTGCTCGCTCTGCGGCGTGGATTGCGCATAGAGGTTGTTCTCGCAGACGAATATGACGGGGAGCTTCCAGACGCCCGCAAGATTGAGCGCCTCATGGAAGGAACCTTCGTTGGAAGCGCCGTCCCCGAAGAAACAGAGGGAGACGCGGCCGGTTTCCAGAGTCTGGGCGGAGAGCGCGGCGCCGTTGGCGATCGGCAAGCCCCCGCCGACGATTCCGTTCGCTCCCAGGATGCCCAGGGAGAGGCACGCGATGTGCATCGAACCGCCCTTGCCCCTGCAGTACCCGTCTGCCCTGGCAAACAGCTCGGCCATCATCCGCCGCGGGTCCCCGCCTTTGGCGATGCAGTGGCCGTGGCCGCGATGAGTGCTGGTGATGGAGTCCTCTTTCTCCAGAGCGGCGCACGCGCCCACCGCCACCGCCTCCTCCCCGATGTACAGGTGCATGAAGCCGGGGATCTCACCCGAGGCGTAGAGATCGATCACCGCTTCGTCGAACCTGCGGGCCAGGAGCATGAGGTGGTGCATCTCCATGAGTTTTTCGAGAGGCACAGGCCGTGCCTGCGAAGGGACTGCAACGGTGCTCATGGCACTCCTCCTCCGGTGTGCGGATCAGCTTGGGGCGAAAAACCCCTGATGCTCTGTCCTCGCTATTATGTTGTTCTGGACCTCCGGGTCGAGAGCAACGAAGTAGGCGCTGTATCCCGCAACACGGACCAGCAGGTCCGGGTATTTTTCCGGCTCTTTCTGGGCCTGCCTGAGGGTTTTGGAGGATACGATATCGATCTGGACTTCCATCCCCTTCAGAGCGAAGGAGGCGCGTATCAGCGCCACCAGGTTCTCCCGGTTGCGTCCTTCCTCGAAGAGAGAGGGGCTGAACTTCAGGTTCAAAATCGAGCCGCCGGATTCCAGTATGTGCTCCAGCTTTGAGACAGATTTGATGACCGCCGTCGGTCCATTGCGCTCCGTTCCCCGGTAGGGCGATTCCACGTCCGCGAGCGGCTCCCGAGCCTTCCTGCCATCGGCGGTCGCTCCCACCAGGTCGCCGGCCGGCACGTTGTAGCTCACCGATGCCGTGGAGGGGTGGAACGTGCATCCGATCGGTCCCTTTCCCCAGCGGGTGTTCTTGAGCTTTCCGGTTTCGTTCAGGTAATGGGAGAAGATTGCCCACGCAACACGGGACTCCATGGCGGACACGGACAGATCGGGCCTGTCCTCGTGGACCTCGCCGAGGGTGCTTCCACTCAAGCATGTTCCTGCCGAGCCGCTCGGTGACGAGCGTGCGCTTCAGGAAGAAGGCGATCATGGTGCTGCGGAAGTATTGGCTGAGGGAAGGGACGCCTCATCGCGCGGCCGCTGTCACTCGGCAGGCGGAGAGCTTGAAGGGCGCGATTTTCGAATCCGGATCCAGCTCGTCCCGGGTCAGCTTGTTCACCGGTGCCTCTTCGAAATGGAACGGCATGAACAGCTCGCCCTCGGCCACTTCGCTGCTGACTCGCAGCCGCGTCTCTATGCTGCCCCGACGGGAGGTTATGCGGACTGTCTCTCCGCCCTCCAGCTTCAGACGATGTGCGTCTGCAGGGTGCATGAGCAGGTACGCCTCATTAGCGTACGCGACCAGGGGAGGGCTCCTGCGGGACATCGTGGAGGAATGATACTGGTAGAGGATCCTGCCCGTGTTGAGGAGGAAGGGGAACTGCTCGTCGACCTGCTCGCTCTGGGGCTCGTAGTCCACTGGATTCAACCGCGCAAGGCCGTCGGGGGTATTGAAACGGTCGAGGAACAGCGTCGAGGTCCCCGGATGGTCCCGAGAAGGGCAAGGCCACTGGAGCCCACCGGCCTCCAGACGACCATAGTCGATCCCCTCCAGTATGGGAGCAACCCGGGCAATCTCATCGAAGACCTCGGAGGCCCCCGCGTAAGAGCCGATGGGCCGGCCCATGCGCCGCGCGAGCTCTTGCAGTATCAGGAGATCCTCGCGCGCCTCGCCGGGGGGCTGCACTGCCTTTCGAACGCGCAGCACCCTCCTGTCGCTGTTGACGAACGTCCCCTCCTTCTCCGCAAATGAGGCGGCAGGAAGCACCACGTTCGCCAGTTGTGTCGTCTGGGTCATGAAGATGTCCGCCACGACCAGGAACTCGAGGCTTCGCAGGGCCTCTTCAGCATGGGTCAGGTTCGGGTCTGTGAGAAGTGGGTTTTCGCCCATGATGAACATGCCGCGTACTTTCCCTTGCCCTGCCGCTTTCATGATCTCCACCGTGGTCAGCCCGCGCTCGGCCGGCAGCTCCTCGAAAGGCACGCCCCAGACAGCGGCGACCTTGCGCCGGTTGGCCTCGTGTGCGACGGGAATGTAGCCGGGGTAGTACAGCGGGGAAGCGCCGACGTCGGTTGCCCCCTGAACGTTGTTCTGGCCCCGGGGGGGGTCCATTCCGCATCTCTCCCTGCCGATCTTGCCAGTAATGAGCATCAGGTTGATCAGGCAGAAAACGTTGTGGGTGCCGGTTGTCTGCTGGCTCATGCCCATGCCCGTCGCGATCATCGCAGTCGGGGCCGCGGCGTAGAGACCCGCCGCCTTCTGGATGAGAGCGGGTGGAACACCGGTGATCGCCGCCGTGTAGCGTGGAGTGTATTTCGCCACCAGTCGCTCGAGCGCCCGGAAAGCTTCCATCCCGCCGAAAACACGGCGCGTGATGAACTCCTCGTCGATCATGCCCGCGGCGATGACGGCCCGGATGAGGCCGTTCATGAGCGCCACGTCTGTGCCGAGGCGCGGCTGGAGCCAGAGGTCGGCGTAGCGAACGAGAGGCGTCTCCTTCGGGTCGATGAGGATGATCCTTTGTCCCCGTGCCTTGCCGCGCTTCACGTAGGTTGCCGTGACCGGATGAGTCTCAATGATGTTGTTGCCCACGACCAGAAGGCAGTCCGTGGTCTCGAAATCCTGGATCGAATTGCTTGCGGCCCCGTCTCCGATTGCCCTGAGCATGCCGGTGACCGTGGAAGCGTGGCAGAGGCGGGTGCAGTAGTCGACGTTGTTGGTCCCGAAAGTGACACGCACCAGCTTCTGGAACAGGTAGTTCTCCTCGTTCGTGCACTTGGCGCTCGAGTAGCCTGCCAGGGCATCGGAACCGTGGCGCTGTTTGACCCCCCGCAGCCCCGCGGCTGCCCTTTCGAGAGCTTCGTCCCATGAAGTCTCGTGGAAACTGCCGTCCTCTCCTCTGACGAGAGGAAGCCTCAGCCGGTCCGGGGCGTGGACAAAATCGTAGCCAAACCTTCCCTTGACGCAGAGGCGGCCGTCGTTGGGCAGCAGGCCCTCGGCGCCGTCGGCGCGCAGGATCCGGCCATCCTGAACCACGAGCTCGATCTGGCAGCCGACGCCGCAGTACGGGCAGGTGGAGAGGACTCGCTTCGCCTCCGTTGAAATCCTGATTTCCGCCCGGTGCGGTTTTTCCACGATCGCCCCCGTGGGGCAGAGCTGGATGCACTCCCCGCAGCCGTCGCATTCGGAGGACGCCCAATTGCCCGACCCGGCGGCGATGACTGAGTGAATGCCGCGCTGGGCAACGGAAAGCACCCCTTTCCCCTGAACCTCGGCGCACGCCTTCACGCAGCGAAGGCACATGATGCAGCGCGCCCGATCGAAGGTGAGGACAGGCGACGAGTCGTCTGCCGCCTGGTCGCCCTTCTTGATCCTGCGGAAACGCCGTTGTGCGGGATCCGCGAGGCCATAGCGGATGACGAGTTCCTCGAGCTCGTCGCGGAAGCTGCCTTCGGAGCCGAACTCGACCTCGGAGCACAGGCACTCGAGAACGTAGCGGCGTGCCTTCTCCAGCTCATCGTCGAATGCCACGACCCGCATGCCCTCGCGGACGATCGTGGAGCACGAAGTGACAAGACCGCGAGTCCCCTGGATCTTCACCAGGCACAGTCGGCATGCGCCGGTGGGTGTGAGCTTCCTGTGCCAGCAGAGGCTCGGGATCGGGATGTCGGCCGCGTGTGCAGCCTCGAGCAGGAGGGCGCCCGCCCGGGCACGCACCTCTTTCCCATCGATATTCAGGTTGACGAATTCGCCCTCCGACATTCGCGTGCTTCTCCCCTAGGGGCTCGCTTCCGTCGGTCCCCGGACTCGTGCACCGTCGCCCTCGCCGGCCAGGAGCTTGTCCGCAAAATGAGCGACGATGCTCTGCAGCGGGAGGACCGGGGACTGGCCGAGCGGGCAGAGCGAGGTCCTGGCCATCATCTCAGCCTCCAAGAGCATATCCTTGACAGCCGCCGAACGTCTTTCGGTGGACATGGATGCGAGTTCCACGGCGCGTTCCGCAAGGCGTGAGGTCCCGACCCTGCAGGGAATGCATTTTCCGCAGGATTCGTGACGGAAGAAATCCATGATGGAGGAGAGCATGGAGAAGAGGGAGCGTTGCGGGCCCATGACAATGACGGCGCCGGAGCCGAGGGTCGCGCCTGCCTCCCGCAGCGCGTCGAAATCCATGGGCACATCGAGCTGGGA
>JBEKXR010000319.1:0-5154 GCA_049511935.1 Spirochaetia bacterium
CCCGGGCACCGACCTTATCCGCCACGATGCTGGCGATCCGGCCGCCCATGGACTTGCCTCCGATCACGAGATCTTCGGCATTGCCGACCTGCTCGATCACCCTGATCCAGGTCTCTCCGAGCACCCTCGTGGGATCCGGCCGGGACCACGTGCGGATTTTTCTCGACTCCTGCATGTACGGAAACTCGAACCGGACGACGCGAAGAGAGCCAGCCGCAAGAGCTTCGGCCATTTCCTGCATGAAAGGCGAGTCCATCCCCGCGCCGGCGCCGTGGGCGAGTATGATCGTCGGACCGGGGTTTCGGCCCTTCGGCGTATCGATTCGCAAGGGTATCTGCGTCACTGCGTGGCCCCCGGATTCGCGCGTGGGTACATTGGGGCAGTATGGCAACCGAGGAGTACAGGCGCAAGCGGGACTTCACGCGGACGCCCGAGCCGGGGCCCGCCAGGCGCGCAGGGAAAGGCAACATCTTCGTCGTTCATCGCCATGAGGCGCGAAATCTCCACTACGACCTGAGGATCCAGGCGGACGGCGTGCTCGCCTGCTGGGCGGTGCCGAAGGGATTCTCTTACTTTCCAGGGGACAAGAGGCTTGCCGTTTGGACCGAGGACCACCCGTTCGATTACAAGGACTTCGAGGGCGCCATCCCGAAGGGGCAGTACGGCGCCGGCACGATGAAGATCTGGGATACGGGGGAGTACGTCCTGAGGAAGTCGCCCGACATTTCGCACGCCCTGGCAAAAGGAGAGCTGAAGCTCGAGCTCATGGGACGTCGGCTGAGGGGCGAATGGCACCTTGTGCGGACGAAAGCCGCGGAGGGCAGGAACTGGCTCCTGTTCAAGGCCCGCGATCGCTACGCCGGCTCGGGCAGCGACTTGTTCGGCGGCGCCGACATGAGTCGGGCGCAGGTCAAGCCGATGATCCGGCGTGTATCCCGCATGGAGCCTGCCGACGGCTTCAAGCCGTTCTCGGATCCGGACTGGCTCTTCGAGCCTGCCCTGGTGGGGAAACGAGTTCTCGCTTCGATCGAAGATTCGCGCGTGCGCCTGCGCGCAAAGTCCGGAGACCTGGCCCCGAGACTGCCCCTCATCGCCTCCCACATGGGCAGGCTGCGCGCGCAGAGGGCGCTCCTTGACGGGGTGGTAGTCGCTCTCGACAGGAACGGCGCGCCGAGCGACGCGGCGCTGGATGAGCAGCTGCTCGACGACGGCAAGGGGTGTGTGCTCTACGTCTTCGATGCGCTCTACGCGGAAGACTGGGACCTCCGCCGCCTGCCGCTTGCCGAGCGCAGGTCAGTTCTCCGCGCCCTGCTTCCTGAATCGGACACCCTGCTGCTCGTGGATGCCACGATGGAACGCGGAGAGATGCTCGCGCATGCAGCCGCGGAGTCGGGTTTCCCTGCTGTCATCGCGAAGCGATGCTCCAGCCCCTATCGATCGGGGAGCTCGGACGACTGGCGAAGGATCCCGCTGCGCAGGATCACGCCACGGAAAAAGACCGCGCTGAGCGCCGCGGGGCACCGGGCGCGAGCCTCGATACCCGTCACGCACCCGAAGAAAGTGTATTGGCCGGAGCAGGGATTCACCAAGCAGGACCTAGTGGCCTACTACGATCGTGCGGCGAACTGGATCCTGCCCTATCTCGCGGAGCGGCCGCTTCACCTCTACCGCTGGCCCGACGGCATTCGCGGAAAATCTTTCTACCAGAAGCAGCTCCCGGAGGGTGCGCCCGACTGGATCGAA
This sequence comes from Spirochaetia bacterium, assembly GCA_049511935.1. GTDB lineage: Bacteria > Spirochaetota > Spirochaetia > SZUA-6 > Fen-1364 > Fen-1364. The sequence continues at coordinate 1,744 of JBEKXR010000319.1, forward strand.
ACCACGAACGTGGCGCGTGAAGGCGCGGAGCCGTCGTTCTACGCGGTCTGCAACGACCGTCGGACGCTTCTCACGCTGGTCAACCTGGGTACCATCGATCTCCATCCCTGGCTCTCCCGCCGCGGCAGCCTGGATTCTCCTGACTGGGCGATCCTGGACCTGGATCCGAAGGAAGCCCCGTTCGCAGACGTGGTGAAGGTTGCGCGGATTCTCGGAAAGCTCCTGAGAGGAATCGGCGTCGAGCCGTACCTCAAGACCTCGGGCTCCACGGGGCTTCACATCTGCATTCCCCTGAAGCCGGGATTCACCTTCGATCAGAGCAGGATGTTCTGCGAGGCGCTCGCCCGAGTCGTGGTACGCGAGCATCCCGACCTTGCCACGGTGGACCGTGCGGTCAGTCGGCGGGCGGGCCGGGTCTACATAGATTTTCTGCAGAACCGCCGGGAACAGACCGTGGTCCCGCCCTACGTGGTCCGGCCCGTCGAGGCTGCGTCGGTGTCGATGCCCCTTTCGTGGGACGAGCTCGAGGGCGACCTTCGGATCAGTGACTTCACAATTCTCACGGCCCCGGCGCGCATCGAGAGGACGGGGGACCTCTTTCGCACGGCGCTGCGGCAGCCGCAGGACCTCACGAAGGCGATACGCGCCCTCAGCCGCCAGCTTTCGTAGCGTCAGCTCTCCACGTCGTCAGCCGCGGGCGCCCGGAGAAGACGCAGGCGAGCCTCGCTCGGAAACGCGCGCACGCACTCCGTGCGATGGACCGCCGCCTCGTCATGACGATCCAGCCGCTCGAGTATCGTCGCAAGATTGCAATGCGCATCCGGATAGTCGGGTTCCAGGGAGAGTGCCCTGCGATATGCCATTACTGCGTCATCCGCCTTCCCCATGGCCACCAGGGCATTTCCGAGATTGTTCCACGTCTCAGCGAACTCGGGGTCGAGCTCGAGCGCCTGAAGGTATTGCTCCGCCGCCTCTCCCTCGCGCGCGAGCTGGTACAGGATGTTGCCGAAGTTGAAAAAAGCCTCCGCGTCGGGTTGGCCGTCGAGGGCCCGGGCGTACCCCTCTGCCGCCGCGGCGAGATCTCCACGATCCTCGGCATCTTCCGCGTCGGACAGCGGGTCCCCGGCAGCCTGCGGGTCGAGAGGAAACGACGACACCCTGACGCCGGGTGCGACGGCGTCCGGTCCGAAAGAGAAGAGCAGCTGGCCGCTCGGATCGGCCCATCCGCCGCCGGGAAGCCTCACGCGCAGCCGGCGGGCGAAGGAGTCGAGTCTCCCGACGATCTGCCCGCCGCCCGGCAGCCAGCGGGCGATCTGCTCGAGGCTCGAGCGGATCTGGGAGGCCGGCACCCCGGAAGCGGTGAGCCTGCTCAGGTTGCGCGCCTGGAGGATATCCTTGATCTCGAACCATGCCAGCCGATTCGCTACGCGGGCGGGCCGTATCAAGCCCTTTCGCAGCCACGAACGCACAACTGAAAGAGGCGTCTCGATGATCCGGCTTACTTGCGCAGCCGTGTAGAGCCGGGAGAAATCGCTCAGCTCATCCGCGGCGCCGAGGAGCTTCAGGAACTCCGTCTCCTCGATCAGCCGTATCGGCGCGCCGTTCTGCTTCAGCTCCCGGAAGAGGAGCATGTTCCGGGTCACTCCTCCGGAGGCGGTCAAGTGACCTGCGTGGCCCGCGACTATCAGCGAGGTGGACGCAGCGGGCTCCTCCACGTGGCGCCCTCCGGCTTCACCGATGCGGCGGACTGCCTCCGAGCGTTTCATGGACGCCAACCGCCCCGTCAGGGCGACTTCCTTTCCGCGCAGCGTTTCCAAGGGCATGCGTTTACTCTTCGATCAACCCTTCGAACACCGGGGCGCGCAGCATGCCTGCCTGGGTCCAATCCGCGAAGCTCACCGTGCAATAGTACTCCGGTTCGATCCAGCGTGCACGCTCATCACAGGGCACCAGGGGAGACTCCCGGAGCTTCACCCTCAGGAGGGTGTTGAGATGAGCGCGGTGCGCGTCGGTAAATCCTCCGCCGACTCTCCCCACGTATCGAAGCCCGGCTTCGCCGTTGGCGGCCACGAGAATGCTCTGAAAATCATCCCCTTTTTCGATGAACCCGATGATCACGGCCTGGAGCATCGAGCGTCGTTTGACCTTGATCCAGGCGCCGTTCCGCTTGCCGGCGGCGTACGCGCTCGAGAGGCGCTTGCCCACCACACCCTCCAGGCCCTGGGCACTGGCGGTCTGAAAGAGAGCCCTTCCGCTTCCCCTGACTCCCTCCGACAGCAGAAGCCCCTTCCAGCGTAAAGCCGCGACGGCATGCTCCAGGCGCCCGCGCCGCTCGGCGAACGGAAGATCCATGAGCGGAGAATAGCGCTCGAACAGGATGTCGAAGGCAACGAAAACGGCAGGCGCGGCTCTTTTCTTTTTTCCCGTTCCGAGCACCGTCTCCAGATCGGGCTTGCCGTTTCTGAACGCGACGAGCTCACCGTCGAGGACGAGGCCCTTCGGGAGGTCCGACAGACCCTCCAGGTCCGGGTAGCGATGGGTGATCTCGATTCCGTTGCGGCTCATGAGGCGGACTCCGGAAGGTTCGATCGCCGCCTGGGTGCGGATCCCGTCCCACTTGAACTCGAAGAAATACTGGTCAGAATCGAAAGGCCGGCCCGGGACCGCCAGCATCGGCGGCACGAACCGCGGGAGCGCCTTCGGTCGGGAAGGCTTGCGGGAGAGCGTTTTCCGTGGGGGCGGCTTAGCCAACCTTCTTCTTCCTGGCCGTCGCGCTCTTCACCGGCCTTGCGCTCGGGGCCTGCTTGAGGCCCGCCTTCGAGGCTTTCTTCTCCCCGACGGGGACTTTCACGCCGTTTGCGGCCTGCGCCTCGGCAACGCTGCGCTTCAGCGCCTCCATCAGGTTGATGATCTTCGGCTCCTCGGGATCCCGGACCTGGACCACCTCCTTGCCCTCGATCTTCATCTGGATGAGCTTCGTGAGCTTCTCCTTGTAGACGTTCCGGTAGTGGGAGAAATCGAACTCACTGATGATGGAGGCCTTGATGAGCGTGTCGGTGAGTGCCGTCTCCGCCTCGGTGACGGGTGTGTCATTGACCTCGTCTTTGAAGGCCGCGGCAGGCTTCACCTCGTCTTTCCTGTTGAGCACCGTCATGGCGAGCAGCCCGTCGACGGCTCTCAGCAGGACGACCTGTTCCTTCTGCGAGATGACGACTTCCGCGATCGCCGAAACACCGTTTGACTCCATGCCCTTGAGGAGAAGGTTGTACGGCTTCTGCCCGACCGGGCCGTCGGGTGTGAGGTAGTACGTCTTTCCCCCGAGATAGACTGTGCTCAGCGCGTCGGGCTTGATGAAGCCATCGATCCGGATCGACTTGTCGCTCTCTGTGCGAAGCTTGTCGATCTCCTCAT
>JBEKXR010000320.1:0-5135 GCA_049511935.1 Spirochaetia bacterium
TGACCCGGCGGCCTCGCTGGAGGACTGCTGGTATGCGAGCGGAACGAAGTCCGGGGTTCTCCTGGGGATCGGCTCTCACATTATCGACATGGCACGGTTCCTCGCTGGAGAGTTTCGCTCGGTGAGCGGCCTCCTCACAACATACAACCCCACCCGCAAGTCCCGGGCAGGAAAGACCGAGACGGTGACCGCAGATGAAGCGAACATTGCCCTTGTGGAGTTCGCCTCTGGCGCCACCGGGACCCTCGAATCTTCCGGCGTTGCAACCGGCCGCAAGAACGAGCAGATGTGGGAGATCAACGGCTCCAGGGGGAGCATGAGCTTCGACCTCGAGGACCCGAACCACCTCCGGGTGTTCACGGACGGTGCCGCCAGGGAAATTCGCGGTTTCGCCGACGTCTCCGTGACGGACCCGGGGCACCCGCTGCAGACCCTCTACCTCCCCCCCGGGCACAACGCTGGCTGGGAGTATGGCCACGTCCACGCCCTGCACCACTTCATTGACTGCGTGGCGAACGACAAACCCGTGGCGCCGTACGGAGCGACCTTCGAGGACGGCTATCGCATCCAGGTCATCATGAAGGCCATCTCGGATTCTTCCGCGAGCGGCCGAAAGATCGTCCTCGAGTTCTGACGCCATGACGGGCACCGCAGAGAGCATCCTCCGAGTGCGCGGCGTCTCGAAGAGCTTCTCGGGGGTCGAGGTCCTGCACGGCGTGGACCTGGACCTCGCGCCGGCGAGCGTCCACGCGATCGTCGGGGAGAACGGCGCCGGCAAATCGACCCTCATCAAGATCCTTTCCGGGGTGCACAAGCGCGATGAAGGGGAGATCATCGTCGACGGGAAGCTCGTGGACATTCTGACGCCCCGGCTCGCCCAGGGCCTGGGGATCGTCACGATCTACCAGGAGCGGAATCTCATCCCCCACCTGAGCGTGGGAGAGAACATCCTCCTGGGGGATATCCCCACCGGGTTCCTCACCGTTGTGCAGTGGAAGCGCCTGTTCGAGCGCGCCGCGGAGATCTTGAGAAATCTCAACCTGGATCTCGACCCGCGCACAACGGTCGTGAGCCTGGGCGCCGGGGAGCAGCAGGCAGTGGAGATCGCGAAGGCCCTCTACAAGAAGGCGCGGATCGTCATCATGGACGAGCCCACGGCGAGCCTCTCCGGCGCAGAGATCGACAACCTCTTCCGTCTCATCGGCCAGCTCAAGCAGGAGCGGGTGTCCGTCATCTACATCTCCCACAGGCTGGACGAGATCTTCCAGGTCGCGGACCGGGTGACGGTCCTGCGGGACGGACGGGAGGTCACCACCCGGGGGATAGGGGATCTGGACAAGGACCAGCTCGTAAAGGCCATGGTGGGAGAAGAGATCGCCATGACCCGGCTCGGGAGCGAGGCGGCGGGAGAGACGCTCCTGGAGATCAAGGGTCTGACCAGGGCGGGAGCGTTCCAGGACGTGAGTCTCACCTTGAAACGCGGGATCGTCATCGGATTCGCGGGCACCCTCGGCTCCGGTCGCACCGAGTTCCTGCGCGCGGTCGCCGGCATCGACGCCGTGGACATGGGCAGCATTCTCTTCGAAGGGCATGAGCTCGCCGGCAAGGGGCTGCGCGAGTTCATCCGCCGCGGGATCTGCTTCGTGCCGGGCGAACGTGATGCCCGGGGGCTGATCCTCGCCATGAGCGTGGCGGGCAACACGACCCTCGCGAACCTCGATGCGGTCACCCACGGACCCGTCATGGACCTCCCCCGCGAGCGGCGCATTGCCCAGCAGTACGTGGAAGCCCTCGCCGTACAGGCGCGGAGCGTCCAGCAGGAAGTGCAGTACCTGAGCGGCGGAAACCGCCAGAAGGTCATGCTCTCCAAATGGCTGTGCCTCGGCCTGGAGGTCTTCCTGCTGGACGAGCCCACCCAGGGCGTGGACGTCGGCGCGCGTGAAGAGATCCACCGGATCATGAAGAGGCTCCTGGAGGAAGGGAAGGGCATCCTCATGGTGTCCTCCGACCTCGACGAGCTCATGAACATGAGCCATCGCATTGCCGTCATGAGAGAGGGTCGGGTGGCCGCCTTGTTGGAAGCGGACACGACGAACAGACAGGAGGTCCTTTCATATGCCATTGGCACAACCAGCCCCTGAGGCGTTCCCCCGGAGGCTCCGGCGGGTCTTCGACATCCAGCAATGGGGCATCGTGTTCGTCCTCATCGCGTTGGTGATCATCATCAGCATCGCCGCTCCGGTCTTCCTCTCGCCGCGCAACATCCGCAACGTCCTCCAACAGGTGTCCACGCTGGGCATCCTGTCCATGGGCGTCACGGTGCTCATGATCTCCGGGGGCATCGACCTCTCCGTCGGCTCGGCCATCTCCACCGTTGCAGTCATTGCGGGGACCATGCTCAAGGCCGGCGTCCCGGCGGAGATCGCCATTCTCACGGGGCTCGTCCTGGGCTGCGCGATCGGCTGCCTGAACGGGATGCTGGCCGCCTTCACCCGGGCGCACCCCTTCATCCTCACCCTGGGGACCATGACGATCCTCCAGGGCGTTGCCATCATCGTCACCCAGGGCTACCCGATCAACGACCTGGGCGCGAGATTCGCGTACATCGGCGGGGCGATGTTCGGACCGATCCCCCTCATCGTCATCATTTTCTTTCTCGTGATGATCGTCTGTGGTCTCCTGCTGCGCTACCTTCGCATCGGCCGCATCGCCTATGCCATCGGGGGCAACGAATACACGACCTACCTCGCCGGCATCCCGGTGAAGCGCTACAAGATCCTGTTCTACGTGATCTGCGGCTTCTTCACGGGTATGGCGGGCCTGGTCCTGGCGTCCCGCATCAGCTCCGCCATCCCCAACATGGGCACGGGCTTCGAGATGAACTCGATCGGCGCCGCCGTGATCGGCGGGATCCCGCTCACCGGCGGCCGCGGCAATGTCTGGGGCACGCTCACGGGCGTGCTGCTCCTCGGGATCATCGCCAATGGGTTGAACCTGCTCCACGTCGACGCGAGCTTCCAGTATGTGGTGACCGGGCTCATCATCATCATCGCAGTGATCATCCACGAGCAGAGATTGAAGAAGAGGTAAAAGAGATGAAGACAATTGGAATTTCCTTCCTGGACATCACGCATCCCCACGTGTGGACGCGCGCGGACATCTTTCGCGACATGGAGGGAGTCACCCTCCGCAGCGTGTGGGAGCCGAACGACACCAAGGGCGCGAAGACATTCTCCGAACGCTACGGAGTGACGATCGCGGACTCCCCGGAGGCGATCCTGAAGGACCGGAAGGTGAACGCCGTCGTCGTCGAATCCTACACGCAGAACATGGCGGACCTCACGATCATGGCGCTGGAAGCGGGCAAGGCGGTGCTGCTGGAAAAGCCTGCCGCCAACAATCCCGAGAACATGAAGCGCATCGTCGAGGCCTCCCGGAAGAGCACGTCCCTCCTGCAGATCGGCTACATGATGCGCCAGGGGTCGATGGTCGATTTTGCGCGCACCGTGCTGGACCGGCGGCTCCTCGGGCGGCTGACCGCGGCGCGTTTCCACGTCTCCGTGCCCGCGCCGGATGCCGTGACTCCCTGGTTCAACCTGAAGGATGACATCGGCGGGGTTCTCTTCGAGGATGGGTGTCACATGCTGGACATCGTCCTGCACCTGATGGGAAGGCCGCGCCGGATCTCGGCATTCGTGCCGAAGTTCGAGGACCTCAGGAAGAAGCACAGGCACATGTACGAGGATGCGGCGGTAGTGAACCTGGACTGGGGGAGCTGCGTCGGCACGATGACCATGATCGGATGGGAAGCCAACGAGTGGATCGAGTCCTGGGAGATGGATTTCTACGGCACGGAGGGTACGCTGCAGGTCGGACTGCTCCCCGCGTACTCCCGGCTCTTCCTGCGGGAGGACAAGGAAGGCTACCGCAAGGGGTGGACCCATAACCAGGAGACGCAGTTCAACGTGTCGTGGCTGGACACGACGGCAAAGCACGTGTGGCACGCCGTGCAGAACAGGACCTTTTTCGCCCGGGAAGCCGCGCAGTTCGTGCAGGCGGTCCGGGGCAAGCGGCGGAAAGCGGGAGTCACTCCGTCCGACGCGCTGCAGACCATGGAAGTGATCCAGGCCGCCTACCAGTCCAGCACATCGGGACGGTTCGTGGATCTTTGAAGGGGCCTCGAATGGGCGATGCGATCGACTTGAATGGCCTGGACCTTGACTCTGCGCCGAAGCCCGGCGGGAAGACGGACTACCGGATCGGGATCGTCGGCTGCGGGGGCATCGTGCAGGCCGCGCACCTTCCCGCGTATGCGAAGGCGGGGTTTCGGGTCACCGGCGTCTGGAACAGGACCGTGGAGACCGCGCGCTCCTTGGCGTCCCGGTTTTCGATCGGAAGAGTGTTTCCCTCCTGGCAGGAACTGGTCTCATCGCCGGACATCGACGTCGTGGATATCTCGCTCCCACCCCACCTGCACCCGGAGGTTGCCACCGCGGCGGCAGAGGCCGGCAAGCACATCATGGTGCAGAAGCCAATGGCCACCACGTATCCGGATGCCGTGAGGATCGTGGAGGCGGCAAAGAAGAACCATGTGAAGCTCGCGGTGAACCAGAACGGGAGGTGGGACCCGGCAATACGCGCGAGCCGGTCACTCATTTCGCGAGGCGCCCTGGGAACCCGGCTCACCGCGTTCATCGAGCTGCGGACCATGCAGCCCTGGCAGCGTTTCTGGGAGGACGCGAAGCTCTACCCGAAGCTCATGATACTCGGGATGAGCGTGCACCACCTGGACCAGTTCCGCTTCCTCTTCGGCGAGCCTGAGTATATCACTGCAATCACGGCGCGATACCCGGGCCAGAAATGGGCGGGAGAATCTATCGCGCACTACTGGCTGGAGTACGGGGACGGCTTTTTCGCCTCCAGCCTCGACGACGGCTCGACGTGGACCCGGGACTACGGCATCCGGTTCAGGTTCACCGGCTCCGACGGTGTGCTCAAGGGGACGATCGGGTGGCCGGACTCCACGTACAGCACGCTCCAATTCACGTCACGGCGAATGGACGGGTACTGGCACGAGCCGATCTTCCAGACAAAGTGGTTTCCGGACGCCTTCAGCGGCACGATGTCGGACCTTT
>JBEKXR010000321.1:0-5133 GCA_049511935.1 Spirochaetia bacterium
CGGGCGCGGACGCGGCAGTGGAGACGGCGGATGTCGTCCTCATGTCGGACAGCCTTCTGAAAGTGCCCGAGGCGATCACACGGGGCCGCCGCACACGCGCGATCGTGATGCAGAACATCGTCTTCGCGCTAGGCGTCAAGGGCCTGTTCCTCATGCTGGGAGCCCTTGGAATCGCAACCATGTGGGAGGCTGTCATTGCAGACATGGGCGTGGCACTCCTCGCCATCGCCAACGCCGTGCGCGCGTTCAGGTAGAGCGCGGCCGAAGGCCGTGCGAGAGGGGCCCCAGGCGGCAGCCCGGTCGCTCCTGGCGACATTTCGGCTGCCCCCGCACGGTGTGTACCGTGCTCGGGCAGACGGCGAGAGCCTGGGGATCGTCCTTACTCGTGCGAGCTCGGCTCTTCTCCGTCCTTCTCCCTGATCTCGACCCTTCGGATCTTGCCGCTGATCGTCTTGGGAAGCTCCGAGGCGAACTCCACAATGCGCGGGTACTTGTAGGGAGCAGTGATCTTTTTCACGTGGTCCTGCAGCTCGGTCGCCAGCTCGTGGCTCGCCGTGTATCCACGGGCCAGCACGACGGTCGCCTTGACGACCGCGCCGCGATCTGCGTCAGGAACTCCGGTCACGGCGCATTCCAGCACCGCGGGGTGCTCGATCAGCGCGCTTTCCACTTCGAAGGGCCCGATGCGGTAGCCCGAGCTCTTGATCACGTCATCGGTGCGGCCGACGAACCAGAGGTAGCCGTCCTCGTCCTTCCACGCGACGTCACCAGTGCGGTAGATGCCGTCGTGCCAGGAACGGGCAGTGAGCTCGGGATCACGGTAGTAGCCCTTGAACATGCCCACGGGCATGCGCGCGTCCGTGCGCACGACGATCTGGCCCTTCTCTCCCGTTTCGCAGGACCTGCCCTCGTCGTCCACGAGGTCGATGTCATAACCGGGGGACGGCAGGCCCATGGACCCGGGCTTCGGTTCCATCCACGGGAAAACAGCGACCGCGGCCGTCATCTCGGTCTGGCCGTACCCCTCGCGGAGCTTCAGCCCGGTCAGGTCGAGGAACTGCGCATACACCTCGGGATTCAGGGGCTCACCGGCAACGGTGCAGTACTTCAGGGCGGAGAAGTCGTACTCCCGCAGATTCTCCTTGATGAAGAAGCGGTACATGGTGGGCGGTGCGCAGAAGCTCGAGACCTTGTGATTCGATATCACGCCCAGCAGGGCGCCGGGAACGAAACGATCGTAGTCATAGACGAACACGGCGGAGCCGCACAGCCACTGGCCGTAGATTTTCCCCCAGGCCGCCTTTGCCCAGCCGGTATCCGCCACCGTGAGGTGCAGGCCCCCGTCCTGGACGTTCTGCCAGTACTTTGCCGTGAGGATGTGACCGAGGGGGTACGCGAAATCGTGCTGCACCATCTTGGGCATGCCGGTGGTGCCGGAGGTGAAATACAGGAGGCTGGGGTCCGAGTTCTGCGTCTGGATCCGTGACAGGCTGCTCGCCGCCCGGCCCAGCTCGGAGTGAAGGTCGAGCCACCCCTTCCTCTTCACATTCAGGGCGATTCGGTGACGGAGCGTGGGAGACTCCGGCACCCCGGCGTCCACATTGTCCAGCACCTTCTCATCGCCGACGCACACGATCGCCTTCACGTCTGCGGCGTGATTGCGGTACACGATGTCCTTCTTCGTGAGCAGGTGGGTCGCAGGGATGGCGATGGCCCCGATGCGGTGCAGCCCCAGGAGGCAGAACCAGTACTCGTAGCGCCGCTTCAGGATCAGCATCACCGGGTCCCCCCTGCCGATGCCGAGAGAAAGGAAGAAGGCGGCTGCCTTCATGGAGAGCTCCCGCATCTGCCCGAACGTGAACGTGGCGGCGCCCCCCTTCTCGTCGCACCAGACCAGCGCGGTCCGCGACGGATCCTCCGCGGCGATGACATCCACCACGTCCCACGCGAAGTTGAACCGGGCGGGAACGTCGACCCGGAAGTTGCGGGAGAAGTCCTCGTATGAAGAGAAGCTCGTCTTCGGGAGAAATCGTTCGAGCATCGGTGTCCTCGCTTTTTACAGTATGACGGCCAGGAAACGTGACGGCGCGCCGCCGACCGACTTCATCCCGTGGCCGTGGCGCGCATCGAAATAGATCGAGTCGCCGGGGGACAGGAGGATTTCATGTCCTTCGACCACGACCATGAGCGTCCCCTCCAGGATGTAATTGAACTCTTGCCCGGGGTGGGCGTTGAGCGGGACCGGATCGGACTCGGGACGGGGCTCCACCGTGATCAGGAACGGCTCCATGCCCTTGTCGACGAAATTGAAGGCCAGGCTCTGGTACCCGTAGTCCTTGCGCCGGGCCACCTTCACCCCCCGTCCCGCCCGTGTGACAGCGTACACGCGGAGCCGGGGTTCCTCCCCGGTGAGGAGGGCGGAAAGCTCGACGTGGAACTTGCCCGCCACCTGGTAGAGGAAGCTGGCGGGGATGTCCGCATCACCGCTCTCGTAGGTGCGGTAGGTATCCACCGGGATGCCGAGGTCCTGCGCGCAGGTTTCCGCGGACAACTGGGCGATATCCCGCAGGCCGCGGATGCGATCCGCGATCTGCCTGATCTGCTCGTTCATGAATGCCTCCACGGTTGAAGAAGGGGACGCGCCAGCATACAGCAAAACAAGAAAACGGGCCATCCGCGTGCCCCGCACACGAATGGCCCTTGCAGAAGGAGGTTCTATGAAGATACACAAGGAAAACAACCGACCCCGCCGAAGGTTACGACTCTTGCCACGCTTCGCGGACACGTCTATACTGCCGCCAGGACCACCAAATGGCGGAACGAATAGGCGATTTCCTGGTGAGAACGGGCGCGATGCAGCAGTCGCAGGTTGAGGCAGTCATCGCCGCCCAGAAGGCGGGAGACTCGAGGACATTCTGCGACATTGCCGTCGCGCGTGGCTTCACCACCAGGGCGGCGGTCGATGCGTTCGCCGCATCCCGTCCCTCGTAGGACCTCTCGCGCCGATCCCGGATGAAAGGCAGATTTCGCAGGTGACTCGCTCCCTCTATTTCACCGCAGACCCCTCGGGTGCCCTGGCGCTGGCCACTTCGATGGAGCACGCCATTGTCGAGGTGCTTGCCGTGCCGGAGGACTACCCCGATGAAGCGGCCCTGCAGATCACGGAAACCGTGCACAAGGCCGGCATCCTGGACGTGCGGGCGAGAGCCGGGACCCGCGGGGGTCCCGTGCGCATCACCTGGGCCGCCCTGGTGGAGAAGGGGATCGACGCCGGTGTCCTCGAGCAGGTGGACGGTTGAAGGGAAGGCCGCCCGCGCCGCCGCGGGCATGCCTCCCGGTCGTCATCCTGATTCTCTCGTGCCTCGCCCTGCAGGCGCAGGAGCTGAGGATCGCCAGCTACAACATGGAGCGCCTCGGCCAGGACAGGAAGGACTACGCCGTCCTTGCGCGCGTGGTCTCCCGGTATGACCTGGTCGCCGCGGAAGAGGTGATGAATGCCGGCGGCATGTCGCGCCTTCTGGAAAAGCTCGGCACCGGCTGGTCTGACTACATGAGCGCCGAGGGCGAGGGATCGAGGAGCTACCAGGAGCACTTCGGCTTCTTTTTCGACAGCTCGGTGGAGCTCGTGTCCGTCCTCGGCGAATACCCGGGCGATTCATTTTTCCGCCCGCCGTTCGGCGCGAGATTCCGCGTCAAGGCCTCCGGGTTTTCCTTCAACCTCGTGGCATGCCACATCGTATATGGAAAGAGCCAGAAGGCACGCGCCGCGGAGATCTCGCATCTCGGAGATGTCTCCCGCTGGTTCGAGGAGCGCACCGGCCTCAGCGGCTCAACGGTGATCGTCGGAGATTTCAACGACGAGCGCAGCGCCGATTTCTCTTCGCTCGGGGCACTCGGTGACCGTGATGTGCTCCCCGGGAAGGGGACGACCATCGGGAAGCGCGGCCCGGACCACGACTACGACCACATCTTCGTCCCTCCGGGTCTCCTGTCCCGGGTGGAGTCAGCCGATGTGGACTACTGGACGACCGACTATTCGGGGACCCGTCAGCTGGTGAGCGATCACTTCCCGGTCTACGCCCTGCTCGAGGTGTCCCCGTAGGGATTGCAATGAAGAAACTGGCCTTCATTCTCTGGATGTTCAGCTCCGCCGCTGCAGCCTTCAGCCTCGGGTTCTCATACGGCGGCGGAACCTCGCTCGCCTTCTCCCCTGTGACCTTCAACGGCACCTATTCCGGGACTGCGTCCCAGGTCACGAGCTTTGTCTCTCTTACCGCCCTGCAGTTCTTCGACGCCACGTATGTCCAGGTGCAGATCGGGTATTCGCTGAACCGGGGCAGCACCGAACCGGCTGCCGCTTCCACTACGACCGGTTTTGCCGCGCTCCTCACCGGCCTCTCGTTCGGCGTGGCCGTGAAATATCCCTTCGTCATCGGGCCCGTGGCGATCTTTCCCTTCGTCGGCGCCGAGTACAAGCTCAATCTCACGTACACCGATGACAAGGGAGACGATCTGAAGTCAGGCCTCAGCGGGTCGCCGTCCGCCCTGAACGAGCTGTGGTTGAAGGGTGGGGTGGGCGTCGACGTGTACTTCGGGAGTCTCTTTCTGCGGCCGGTGGTCCTGGTCGGCTTCATGCCGTTCACCCTCGGAGGCGCCCCGACCCTGTCATCGACCGACCCGAATGGGATCTGGTCGATCTCGCTGGACCGTGGGGTCTTTTCCGTCGAGCTCGACCTCCTGTTCGGATGCCGTCTCTGAAGGCGCGCCCCGGCCGGACTCTTTTTGCTTTTTCGTGACACACCCGAGACCAGTTATTGGCATATTGAAGGCGGTTGCACGTGCAGACGTAAATGGTAGGGGAGCTCTGGCGCGCGCCCGGGGTCTGCTGCCGAAGAGCTTTGCGCGGCTCCGTGGCCGACGGAAGTCGATCGTCCCTTCTCCAGGCAGAGACGACGTTTTCCCCACAGACCTTTTTTGCATACATTGCATTCATGAACGCCGGCAGCGGATGATTTTAAAAAACCCCGGGATGCACCGCGACCTTGATACGCTGTGCATTAACACGCTTCGGTTTCTCTCCATCGATGCGGTACAGAAAGCGGACAGCGGGCACCCCGGCCTGCCCATGGGTGC
>JBEKXR010000322.1:0-5117 GCA_049511935.1 Spirochaetia bacterium
TCCTCTCCTCACAGGAGTACGCGGCAGTCGGCGGAGTCCAGTCAGCCGTGGAGATCCTGAATGTGGCAAGCCGGAGCCTCGAAAAGGGAGTCGTTGACACGCTGGAGAAGAGCAACCCCCCTCTCGCCGATGAGCTCAAGAAGCGCATGTTCGTCTTCGAGGACATCACGCTCCTCGACAGAGAGACCGTGGCGAAAGTGCTCAAGGAGGTCGCGGAGGAGGACCTGCTGCTGGCAGTGAGAGCGACCCCCGAGGAGGTGCGCAGCTTCGTCTGGGAATGCGTTCCGCGCGCCGAGGTGGAGAGACTGAAGGCCCGGCTGGAGAAGCTCGGTCGGACCCGCCTCCGGGACGTCGAAGAGGCCCAGCAGCGGATTGTCGGTGTCATCCGCAGGATGGACGACGAGGGGAAGATCGTCGTTGCGCGTCCGGAGGAAACGATCGGCTGACCATCTACGCGATTTTCCTTGCCTCTCTGCGGATTTCGTCGTACGATGGAATTCCTGCAGGAGAGATCCCGACCCCAGCGACGTAGCCGGCGCATTTCAGGGGACGGGGCACCGAAGGGGCAAGTCCCGGGTGAGCGCGAATGTCACGGGAATACCGTGACCGCGAAGACCGGGATGAATCTCTCAGGTACAAGGGACTGCAGGAAACTGAATCCTGGAGAGCTCCACGGGTGATGCCGCGGACACCGAAGGGGAAAAATTCCTCAGTCGAGGGATAATCTCTCAGGTCACAAGACAGGAGGAAGGCAATTGAGAAACTCGATTGCCTTCCTCTTTTTTTCCCCGCGTCGATGAGGAGGACGCCATGGCGCTGTTCTCGAAGAAGGTCGGGCTGCTGGGTACGGAAAACGCATTCAAGATCGGGCCGAAGATCAGGGCTCTCGAGGACCAGGGAAAGAAGGTCATCAAGTGCAATCTCGGCGAGCCCGATTTCCCGGTGCCGGGCTTCATCAAGGAAGAGGTGAAGCGCCAGATCGACCTGGACAACACCCACTACTGTGATCCCCAGGGAATCCTCTCCCTCCGGCAGGCGGTGGCGCGCCATTTCAGCGAGAGCCGGGGGATCGTGGCCGACCCGGAAAGAGTGGTAGTTTTCCCCGGGGCGAAGCCTCCCATCGGCCTGTGCCAGCTCGCCTATTGCGAGCCAGGCGACGAGGTGATCTATCCCAGCCCCGGCTATCCCATCTACGAATCCTTCATCTCGTATGTCGGGGCGAGGCCGGTGCCCCTTCACCTGAAAGAGGACAACGGGTTCACGCTGTCAGGCTCGGAAATCGCCAGGGCGATCACGGCCCGCACGAGGATGATCTACCTCAACTTTCCCTCCAACCCCACCGGCGGCGTTGCATCGAAGGACCAGCTCGCGGAGATCGCCGAGGTCATCGCCAGAAAGTGCCGGAAGGATGTGCGGGTCTATGCGGACGAAGTGTACGAGCACATCCTGTTCGACGGATCGCGTCACCAGAGCATCGCCACATGTCCCGGAATGGAGGGGCTCACAATCCTCATCGGCGGGGCATCGAAGAGCTTTTCGTGGACGGGCGGCAGGGTGGGCTGGGCGATGTTCCCGACCACGGCCGAGGCGGAGGTGTTCAGGAACCTGAACATCAACTACTTCTCGTGCGTCTCCGCCTACAACCAGGAGGGCGCGCGCCTGGGGCTCGAGTCGCCTCTCTTTGCGGCGGAGAACAGAAAGATGATCGATGCGTTCCAGGCCCGGCGCGATCTCGTGGTCGAGGGGCTGAGGCGGATCCCCGGCATCCGCTGCCAGATGCCGAAGGGGGCCTTCTACGTGTTTCCGAATGTCTCGGGGGTCTGCGAGTCATTGGGCATCATCGAAGCGTACCGCCGGCTTCCCGCCGAGGTGCGGAAGCTCACCACTCCCTCCACCCTGCTGCAGATGTTTCTCCTTTTCGAGTACCAGGTTGCCACGATGGACCGCAAGTCCTTCGGCCGGATCGGCAGCGAAAACTTCCACTTCCTGCGGCTCTCCATTGCGACGGACATCGATTCTCTGAGGCTCGCGGTTTCCCGGATCGGCGAAGCGGCGAAGGACGCCGCGGGGTTCAGACGGTTCCTCGAGAAGGGCGAGAACCTCTCCTGAGAGGAGGCGGTGAATGGCAGTCTCATTCGGACCGCGAAGGGGCATGTTCCTCGATATCCAGGAAGAAACTCGTGAACAGCCTGCACCGCTTTCACCGGAAGATCTCCCGGCATTCGAGCGTTTCGACCTGATCTACCGGTCACTCTGTGCGATGCTGTACAACTACGCGCCCACATCGGGCCACCCGGGCGGGTCGATTTCTTCCGGCCGGTTCGTCGCGTCCCTGCTTTTCGAAACAATGGACTACGACACGGCGCTGCCCGATCGTGAAGACGCGGACATCATCTCCTTCGCGGCAGGCCACAAGGCTCTCGGCCTGTACGCGCTCTGGGCGCTTCGAAATGAAATTGTCCGCATCAGCGCGCCGGAGCTTCTCGCTTCTGACGAACGGCTCCAGCTTCGACTGGAAGACCTCCTCGGCTTCCGAAAGAACCCCGTAGGAATGACGGCCCTGCAGAGGAAGCTCCGCGTGAAAGCACTCGACGGCCATCCCACCCCGGCAACTCCGTTCGTCCGGCTTTCCACCGGAGCGTCGGGCGTCGGACTGGCCAGCTCCATAGGGCTGGCGATCGGGGCGCTGGACCGCTACGGCCGCGACGCTCCCCTCGTTCATATCGTCGAAGGTGAAGGGGGCATGACACCGGGCCGCGTCTCGGAGGCCATGGCTGCCGCGGGCACGATGGGCATCGGGAATGTCGTGCTCCACGTGGACTGGAACCAGGCTTCCATCGATTCCAGCAGGGTCTGCCGGGACGGGGACGCGGCCGGTGACTACGTCCAATGGAATCCCGCTGAGCTCGCCTACCTCCATGATTGGAACGTGATCCAGGTGGCTGACGGGATGTCCTTCCTGCAGATCGTCGCCGCGCAGCGCCGCGCAGGGGCCCTGACGAATGGACAACCCACCGCGATCGTGTACCGCACCGTGAAGGGCTGGCGGTACGGCATCGAGGGAAGAGCGTCGCACGGGGCCGGGCACAAGCTGTGCGCCGAGGGCTTTTTCGATGCCCTCGATCCTTTCCTCAGAGAGGCACAGGCCGTGCTTCCCCGGTGCACGGCGGATAACCAGCGTTGCGCGGGCGGCAAAAAACCCGGTGTCATGGACGAATGTTTCTGGGAGGCGCTCGGAGTCATCAGGGTCGAGCTGGAGAAATCCACCGCGCTCACGCAGGCGATGGCGGCCAGGCTGTCGGCGGCGCGCGCTCGCCTGAATGAGCGAGCCCGCACGCCGCGGGCGGAGCATCCACGGCTCGAAGTCATCTCGAGAATCATTTCGCGGCAGCGCGCCCCGATTCCCGCGGAGCTTCGCCTGAAACCGGGCACGGTCACCACCTTGCGCGGCGAGCTGGGCCGCGCATTGGGCCACATCAACAGGGCAAGCGGCGGCGCACTCTTCATCGCCTCCGCGGATCTCATGGGCTCGACGAGCAGCAACCTGGCCGGCGTGGGCTTTCCCGAGGGCTTCTTCAATGCACGCACGAATCCCGGCGCACGGGTGCTGTCCGTTGGCGGGATCTGCGAGGATGCCATGACGGGCATCCTGAGCGGCATCTCCAGCTACGGCGGTGCACTGGGAGTCGGCTCCTCCTACGGCGCCTTCCTTGCGCCGCTCGGGCACATCGCGGCCCGCCTGCACGCCATCGGCTTCCAGGCGCGCCAGGCCGTCGCCCGGGAGCCCTGCGGTCCTCTCATCCTCGTGTGCGCTCACGCCGGGCTGAAGACCGGCGAGGATGGGCCGACACACGCGGATCCGCAGCAGCTCCAGCTCCTGGAGGGCAACTTTCCCCGGGGCACGCTGATTACCCTCACCCCCTGGGACCCTCAGGAAATCTGGACCCTGCTCTCCGCAGCGCTCGCGCAGCGGCCGGCGGTGATCGCCATATTCGTGACCCGCCCGAACGAAACCGTTGTCGACCGCGCCGGGCGGGGACTCGCTCCTGTCGACGAGGCGGCAACCGGGGTGTACCGGCTCCTGGCTGCGCGCGGCAGAAGAACGGAGGGCACGGTCGTCCTGCAGGGGAGCGAGGTCGCATATGCCTTTGTCCAGGAGACGCTGCCCCTGCTCAGGAAGGCGGGGATCGATCTGGACGCGTACTACGTTGCGAGCGCCGAGCTTTTCGACATGCTGAGCCCATCCCGGCGCATCCAGGCGTTTCCGGAAAAGACTGAATCCCGGGCCATGGGAATCACAGGTTTCACTCTCCCCACCATGCACCGCTGGATCACCAGCGAGCGGGGGCGGCGCTGGACCCTGCACCCCTTCGGCAAGGGGCATTTCCTGGGAAGCGGCCAGGCCGAGGCGGTGATGAAGGAAGCCGGCCTCGACGGCCGCGGCCAGCTGAAAGCGATCAAGGGGTTCCTCGGGCAGAAGTGACCCGGAGGATCGGGTTCTTCAATGTCACCGGACGCCGTCCGTCAATCCGTCGAACCCATGCGAGTCGACCATCCTAAGAGAAAGGAGCATCGAGTTGAGTGCGAACATATCAGCACAGCGTGAGGCGATCGATCCCGCCACCATCACCGACGTCGTGCGGCAGGACAGGGGGGACAGCACCTGCTTCTTCGAGATCGAGCCGGACCGCATCGACGAGGTCGAGGCGACCGTCCTCGACGGGTATCAGGCGGGGCTCCGCGAAGGCGGTTGACGCGACTGCGATGTTCGGACGTCCTGCCACTCAGGTTCTCTCGGGCTGGGTCACGCTCGCGGAATTCCTTCTCGAACGCGCCGCGATACTGCGCAGCCTGCTGCGTGGAAGATAGTCAGGGATTTGTCAACATCATCCTACGGGATCAGCAGCACCTTGCCGGTGGTCTTCCGTGCCTCGAGCTGGCGGTGCGCTTCGGCGGCATCTGCTAGCGGAAACTTCGCCCCGATACGCACCTTCAGCTTGCCGCCGGCCACCCACCCGAGAACGGTGCTTGCCCGGCGCCGCAGGCTCTCCGTGTCCGCCACGAAATGCCCGAGGAGGGGGCGGGTGAGGTAGAGGGAGCCTTTCGCACTGAGAATC
>JBEKXR010000323.1:0-5109 GCA_049511935.1 Spirochaetia bacterium
CACGCTCACCGGTTCGGGGGCCAGGACGACGGAGAGCCTGCGCAGGCGGCGCGCCGCGGCCGGCCAGATCCCCACGAGCGGCTCCAGGTCGACGCGTCGGAGCCCGAGGTAGAAGAGGCAGCGCTGGACCCCGAAGCGCACACCGGCGCACAGCTCAGCGCGAGGGATGCCGGGGAAATACTCTTCCAGGTCGCGCAGGGGGATGCGGTCTCTCTGCTCCGTGAAGAAGGCGAGGAGCACGCGTGCCGCGTCAATTCCCGCGCGCGCAAAGTCAATTCCAGGGGGTCCCGCATCCTGACGCGGCGTCCGTCCAAGGGCAGCCTGGAGCCACTCGACGGAAGAGACGAAACCCGCGATCCGGGGAAGATCGTTCGGCAGCAAGGCGAGGGATTCGTCGAGCTGGGACCGCTCCTGCTGCGTGTAGTGCTCGGCAATATAGGCGCTGAGGACGGGGAGGCCGGGACTTTCGAAGAGGGGATACTTCTCCAGGGACTTCAGGACCTGGTGGAGCGCCGTGCTCCCCTCGGCCACGGCAAGCAGCTCTCCCCGCCCGGACGGCGCGAGGAATCCCGCGTCGCGCAGCTCGGCGACAGGCGTCCCGCCCGCTGCAGATTCGATCGAGAGACCGGGTGCGATGCCGTCGAGAAAGGCGCGTCGGCCGTCGATCGAGAGCTCGCCCCAGCGCACGAGCTCGTTCAGGAAACCGGGCCAGTCGGCCGGAAACATCTTCACAGGCGGGCTGCCGGTGCGGCATCTCCGGCAACGCGAATCTCGTACGAGTATCCCTGCTCGCAGAGGAAGAGCTGGCGCTTCAGCGCAAACTCCTGTTCCACCGTGTCGCGGGAGACCAGGGAATAGAAGGAAGCCTGGTTCCCCAGCTCCTTGGGGCGGAGCACCCGTCCAAGCCTCTGCGCCTCTTCCTGCCGCGAGCCGAAAGTGCCGGACACCTGGATGGCGAGGCTCGCCTCAGGCAGGTCCACCGCGAAGTTCGCGACCTTCGACACGGCGAGCACCCGGATCGCGCCCGAGCGGAAATCCGCGTACAGCTTGTCCCGCGTGCGCTGCGGTGTGGCGCCGGTGAGCACCGGCAACCCCAGCGGACGGGCGATCTGCGCGAGCTGATCGAGGTACATGCCGATGACGAGGGCGGGCTCGCCGGCGTGGGCGTCCAGGATCGCCTTCACCTGGTCGATCTTCGCGGGGTTTTCCGAGGCCATGCGGAACTTCGTCCGGGCGTCCGCAAGAGCGTAGGTGGTCCTCATGTGCTCGGGGAGCGGCACCCGCACCTCGGTGCACACCGCCTTCGCGATCCACCCCTGCGCCTCCATCTCCTTCCAGGGCACGTCGTACTTCTTCGGGCCGATGAGAGCAAAGACGTCGTCCTCCTTGCCGTCCTCACGCACGAGGGTTGCGGTGAGACCAAGCCGACGCCTCGCCTGCAGGGACGCCGTTGCCTGGAACACCGGCGCGGGGAGCAGGTGCACCTCGTCGTAGACGATCAGGCCCCAGTCCCGCTCGTTGAACAGCGTGAGGTGCGGATAACGGTCCGCGGATTCCTCGCCGGCCTGAGCAGCTTCGTGCTCTCCCTGTCTCCCCCGGTGCGTGAGCATCTGGTAGGTGGCCACCGTGATCGGCCGCACCTCCTTCCTCTGCCCCGTGTACTCCCCGATCATCGAAGGATCGATCTCCGTCTTGTCGATCAGCTCCGCGATCCACTGCCTCACCGCCGTCACGCAGGTGGTGAGCACGAGGGTGGAGGTCTGCAGGAGGTCCATGCACAGCATCCCCACGATCGTCTTGCCTGCTCCGCACGGCAGGACGATCACCCCCGAGCCTCCACGCTCCGAGCCGCCGGCATGGAACGCCTGGGCCGCCTCGCGCTGGTAGGGACGCACGGAGAAGACCTTTCGCTGCGAAAGGGTTGCGGCGCGCAAGGCAAGATGGAACTGCTCTCCGGCCGCGTAGCCTGCCCTGTCGTCGATCGGGTAGCCGATTCGCATCAGGGCGAGCTTCAATTGTCCCCGCGCTGCCGGGGGCACCGAGAAGCTCGTTTCCGAGAGCCGATCTCCCAGGAGGAGCGCCGCATGCTTTTCCGAAGCCACGAGGTCAGCGAGGCCCTTGTCCCGGCATCGAAGTGTCAGCAGGGAGGAATCGTCCCTCTCCAACGTGAGACTGCCGAAGCGGCCCGCGTACTCCACTATCTCCGTGGCAATGTGCTCCGGGACGGGGTAGCGCGAGAGGGCTCGCAGCGACTCCACGATTTTCGCCGCCTCCTCGCCGGCCGCGCATGCGTTCCAGATGGAAAGAGGTGTGAGCCGGTAGGTGTGAACGTGCTCGGGTGATTTCACCAGCTCCGCGAACCGCGCCAGCGCATCGCGCGCCTCCGCGTATCGCGGGCTGGCGACCTCCGCCAGGATGGTGCGGTCTCCCTGGACGATCAGGGGCCGCTCGTGCTCCCGGGGCGTCTCCGCACCCTCGGTGGACGGTGTTTCGTTGTGTACTGCCATGGCCAAAAGCCCAAATACGATAAAGATGCGTCGATCGCGGGTCAAGCGGTGCAAAGCGCTTGAACGCCCCGGGCCGTTCTGATCCAATGCCCGCATGCCGCAACCGGTCCGCCTGCCCGGCATCGCACTCATCCTCGACATGGACGGCGTTCTCGCCGACACGGAGCCCCTGCACGTGCGGGCGTGGGACATCGCCCTTGCGGGAATCGACAGCCGGACCGTGGCCCACGAGCGCGGGCACCTGGCGGGCATGTCCAGTGCCGATATCGCGCGGGAGCTCCTGCGGATCTTTCGCCTGACCCTGAGCGTCGAGGAGCTGGTGGAGAGGAAGCGCGGCGTCTTTCGCGGTCTCATCGAGTCGGGCCTCACGCCGTTTGCCGGCCTGCACGACGAGCTCGGATTGTGGCGGCGCGCACCCCTGGCCCTCGCGACGTCGAGCGCGCGGATCGAGACATCGCTCATGCTTTCCGGCCTGGGATTCGAGGGCTGGTTCGACCCCGTGGTCACCAGCGATGACGTGACGCGGGCAAAACCCGCGCCCGACTGCTACGCGCTTGCCATCGAGCGGCTGGGACGGCGCCCCGCGGACTGCGTGGTCATCGAGGACACGGTGCATGGGATCCAGTCGGCTCGGAGCGCCGGAGCAGGAGTTGTCGCGGTCGCCACGTCGGGGCTGCCGAAACAGATCGACGGCGTGCTCGGGGTATTCGACTCCACCGTGGAGGCGCTGCGTTGGCTGCGCCGCTGATACGGGTGCGGGCGGCCGGACACGAGGATCTCCCCCGGATATTGTCGATCTACAACCGCGAAGTCCTCGTCTCCACGGCCACGTACGACACCGTGCCGCGCACACCGGCCGAGAACCGCAAATGGTTCAGCCTCCACGGTCCGGAGCATCCGGTCCTGGTGGCCGACGCGGGCGGTGTGCTCGCCGGATGGGCCTCACTCAGCCCGTGGTCGGACAGGGCCGCGTACGCCCGGGCCGTGGAAGTGTCCGTGTACGTGGCCGAGGAACACCGAAGGAGGGGCGTGGGTCGTCTCCTGCTCAAGGCGCTCGTCGACGCCGGCCGGGCCCACGGCTACCGCGCGCTCCTTGCCCGGATCTCCGCGGACAACGAAGCCAGCGTCCGTCTGCACGCCGCGTTGGGCTTCACGATCGTCGGAACACTCAGGGAAGTCGGGGTGAAATTCGGCCGGACCCTGGACGTGTGCATCATGGAATTGCTGGTGTAGGCGCCTGGGTTACGTCCTGGCCGCGGCGAACGCGTCGAACTCGTATTCGTTTTGCAGTCGCATCTCGGGTTTTCTTCCCGTCGCCCGAATGTCCAGCCCGAAGACGCGGCAGACCGCGTCATGGGTGAGCTCCTGGATCCGGGCGGCCGTCAGTCCCCGCTGGGACAGCAGGCTCACGAACCGCGGGTAGAAGCCGAGCCCGGGAAACCCCGAGGCGAAACCTTCGAGCTTGTCGCGGCGGGTGTGCGGGGCGTGATCCGTCTCGATCCAGTCGATGTCGCCGTCCAGGAGCCTCTGCAGCATGAGGGCCGGAAGGGGCAGCGGCCGCAGCGGCGGATTCACTTTCAACAATATCCCCTCGCCTTTCTCCATCATGTTCGCATCCAGCAGGGCGTGATGCGGGGTGAGCCCGCAGGTGACCCGGTTTCCCGGCGGCTCCCCCGGGCCGTCTTCCTCGTGCCTTCCGCGAAGGAGGTCGAGCGCCCATGGACTGGAAATGTGACAGACATGGAGCGTGCCGCGGAAGCGCGCCGCGCGCGCGAATGTCTTCTGGTCGTCCACGGACGCGACCTCAGCCGCGGGAGGCCGGGCGCGCGCATGGCTCACGGGCCGGGAAGGGTCCCATTCCGCGGGGCGGAGCAGGTCCTCCTTCTCGCAATGCACGGCGAGCACACCCGTGAATCCCAGTGCCGAGAGGGTGCGATAGACGAGGGCCTGCTCCCTCGGGTCGACGATGCCCATCTGCCCCGTGGAATGGCCGGCGTACATCTTCAGCCCCACGACACGGGGGAATAGATCCTTCCAGGCCCGCACCGCCTCTTCGATCTGCCGAGGCACCGCGGTGAGACCCGCGTACAGCCCGTGGAAGATCTGTATTCCCAGGACGCGGCGTGCCGTGTCCGCATCGTCGATCCTGCGCAGGATCGCGTCCCGGGTGACCAGGGGCGGTTCGGTGTTCGGCATCTCGAACACGGCATCGAGCCCGGCCCTGTGCGCGACAGAGAGGCCGTGGCGGAGGGTCTCCTTGCCCGCCTGGCCCCAGTCACGCAGATGGACGTGCGGGTCGATCACCATTCACTCCGGGCAGGCGACCGGCTCGATGACGGAAGGAAGCGATCCGACATACGCCCGTCGCTCCTCCGGGGTCACCTTCCGGTGCGAGACGACGTACGGCCTGCGGCAGTAGCGGCAGCGGATCGTTCCCTCGTCGCTGTAGAACCTGGGCGGCACGTCCTCGTTGATCATCCGGGTGATGCAGTTCGTGTTGGCGCAGAGCAGGTAGACGAACTTCTGCGCCACCCGGCCGTTCTTCACGGCATTGATCGTCGGCTCGGGAGAAAGCAGGGCGATTCGCTTCAGATCGCGCTCC